>NZ_JACFYJ010000137.1:0-17889 GCF_037126505.1 Paraburkholderia bengalensis | reverse complement strand
CCCCCGTCGCCGCGCCCGCACCCGCCCCCGGCTCCCCGCGCCCGTGGTGATCAAGGAAGCCACGCCCGAGGCCGCGTTGCAACTGCTCGGGCTGTTGCAGCGGGACGCGCGCTTCATTGATTTCGTCGAAGAAGACATCGCGAAATACGCGGACGCGGATATCGGCGCGGCCGCGCGCCTCGTGCATGAAGGCTGCCGCGCGACGCTGCGCGAGCACTTCACGATCCTTCCCGTGCGCGACGAAGCCGAAGGCAGCCGCGTCACGATCAACGAAGGTTTCGACGCGACGGCCATCCGCCTGACGGGCAACGTCGTCGGCAAGGCGCCGTTTTCGGGCAGCATCAGCCATCGCGGCTGGCGCGTCAGCGACGTGCGCCTGCCGAAGCTCACGCCCAGCCACGACGCCACCGTGCTGGCCCCTGCCGAGGTGGAACTATGAGCGATCCGCGTTATTCCATCGGTATCGATCTGGGCACGACGCACTGCGCGCTGTCCTATGTCGATCTCACCGCCAGCGAGGGCGAAAAAACCGAGCAGCAGGTGATGCCCGTCACGCAGTTGACGGCGCCCGGCGCGCTCGAAGACCTCGATCTGCTGCCGTCGTTTCTCTATCTGCCGCACGCGAGCGAACTGACGCCCGGCGATCTCGCGCTGCCGTGGACGGGCGAGCGCGACTATGCGGTCGGCGAGATGGCGCGCAGCCGTGGCGCGGGCACGCCGATCCGGCTC
Organism: Paraburkholderia bengalensis; assembly: GCF_037126505.1. Classification (NCBI taxonomy): domain Bacteria; kingdom Pseudomonadati; phylum Pseudomonadota; class Betaproteobacteria; order Burkholderiales; family Burkholderiaceae; genus Paraburkholderia; species Paraburkholderia bengalensis. The sequence goes on along the minus strand of NZ_JACFYJ010000137.1, from coordinate 17,160 downwards.
GTGTCGAGCGCGAAAAGCTGGCTGTGTCACCCCGGCGTCGACCGGCGCGCGGCGATCCTGCCGAGCGACGCGCCGCCCGAAGTCGCGCGCGTGTCGCCGCTCGAAAGCTCGGTGCGCTATCTGACGCATCTGCGGGAAGCGTGGAATCACGCGCATCCCGACGCGCCGTTCGACCAGCAGGAAATCACCGTGACGATTCCCGCGTCGTTCGATCCCGCCGCGCGCGAGCTGACGGCGGAAGCCGCCAACGCCGCCGGCTACGGCCCGATGACGCTGCTCGAAGAACCGCAGGCCGCGCTCTATAGCTGGATCGAAAAGAGCAGCGGCGCGTGGCGCAAGCAGGTGAAGGTCGGCGACATCATCCTCGTCGTCGATGTCGGCGGCGGCACGACCGATCTTTCGCTGATCGCCGTGATCGAGCGCGAAGGCAATCTCGAACTGCATCGCGTCGCCGTCGGCGATCACATCCTGCTCGGCGGCGACAACATGGACCTCGCGCTCGCGCACGTGGTCGCCCGCAAGCTGGCGTCGCAAGGCACGCAGGCCGATCCGTGGCAGTTGCGCGCCCTCACCTACGCATGCCGCGGCGCGAAGGAAACGCTGCTGTCCGATCCGTCGACGGACACCGTGCCGCTCGTCGTGCCGAGCCGCGGCTCGAAGCTGATCGGCGGTTCGATCCGCACCGAACTGACGCGCGACGAACTCACACAGACGATCCTCGAAGGCTTCTTCCCGCAGGTCGATGCCGCCGCGCGGCCGATGACGCGCACGCGCGCCGGTCTCACGCAGCTCGGCCTGCCGTACGCACAGGACGCGGGCATCACGCGCCATCTCGCGGCGTTCCTCGGCCGCCAGGTCGCGGCGCTCGCCGAATTGCAAGCCACGCAGGCGGGCGGCCGGTTTTCGCCCGATGCAGGCGCGACGTTCCTGCACCCGACGGCCGTGCTCTTTAACGGCGGCGTGTTCAAGTCGCCGCTGCTGGTCGAGCGGATCATGTCGACGCTCAACGGCTGGCTCGCGGCCGATGGCGCCGCGCCCGCCCGCCTGCTCGAAGGCGCGGACCTCGATCTGGCCGTGGCGCGCGGCGCCGCTTACTACGGCTATGTGAAGCGCGGGCGCGGCGTGCGCATTCGCGGCGGCACGGCGCGCGCGTACTACATCGCAATCGAATCGGCGATGCCCGCCGTGCCCGGCATGGAGCCGCCCGTCTCCGCGCTGTGCGTCGCGCCGTTCGGCATGGAGGAAGGCACCGATGCGCCGCTGCCGGAACAGGAATTCGGCCTCGTGGTCGGCGAGCCGGTGCACTTTCGCTTCTTCGGCTCGTCGGTGCGGCGTCTCGACCAGGTCGGCACGATGCTCGACTTCTGGTCGCCCGATGAACTGCAGGAGCTCGAAGAGATTCAGGCGACGCTGCCCGCCGAAGGCCGCACCGTCGGCGAAGTCGTGCCCGTCAAGCTGCATGCGCGCGTGACGGAAGCGGGCACGCTCGAACTCGAAGCGATCCCGCGCGGCACGGACGAACGCTGGAAAGTCGAGTTCGACGTGCGCGGCGGCGCGCAAGGCTGAGCGCCAGAGCCTCGATGAAGCGCAAGCAGAAGCAGCCGGCCGTGCGTTACACGGTCGGCATCGATCTGGGCACCAGCAACACGGTCGTCGCATATGTCGAAACGGGCTCGGACGACATCCGCGTGTTCGGGATCGATCAGCTCGTCGGACTCGGCGAAGTGGATGCGCGGCCGCTGTTGCCGTCCGTGCGCTATCACCCGGCCGCCGGCGAGCTGAACGCCGGCGATCTGCAATTGCCGTGGACGCAGGCCGCCGACGCGCAGAAGGGGCAGGACGGACAGGACGCCGGGCCGGCGCCCGTCATCGGGCAACTGGCGCGCGCGCTCGGCGCGCAGGTGCCGGGACGCCTCGTCACGAGCGCGAAAAGCTGGCTGTCGCATGCTTCCGTGGACCGGCTCGCGCCCATCCTGCCGTGGGGGGCGCCCGACGACGTCGCGAAAGTCTCGCCCGTCGCCGCGAGCGCGAGCTATCTCGCGCACGTGCGCGCCGCGTGGAACGCGCGCTTTCCCGACGCGCCGCTCGAAGCGCAGAACGTGGTCCTCACGGTGCCCGCGTCGTTCGACGAAGGCGCGCGCGCGTTGACGCTCGAAGCCGCGCGTCTCGCGAAGCTGCCCGCACTGCGGCTGCTCGAAGAGCCGCAGGCCGCGTTCTACGACTGGCTGTTTCATCATCGCGCGAATCTTCGCGACGCCCTCGCCGATACGCGGCTCGTGCTGATCTGCGACGTCGGCGGCGGCACGACCGATCTCACGCTGATTCAGGTGCAGATCGACGCAAACGGCGAGCCGCAGTTGACGCGCATCGGCGTGGGCAATCATCTGATGCTCGGCGGCGACAACATGGACCTCGCCGTCGCGCGCCTCGTCGAGACGCGGCTCGCGCAAACGCAGGACGGCCAGACGCGGCTGTCGGCGGCGAGCCTGTCGCAGCTCGTCGAGCGTGCGCGTCGCGAAGGAACGATTGCTCGCCGCCGACGCGCCCGCGTCGGTCGCGATCACGCTGCTCGGCGCGGGCTCGCGCGTGATCGGCGGCGCGCGCACCACGCAGCTCACGCGCGACGAGGTCGCGCAGATCGTCGTCGACGGCTTTTTTCCTCAGGTCGCCGCGCATGACATGCCGCGCCGTTCGCGCGCCGCGATCGTCGAATTCGGCCTGCCCTATGCAAGCGATGCCGCCGTCACGCGGCACGTCGCAGCGTTTCTTACGCGCCTCGCGGCGCAGTCGCGCGAAGCGCTGGCTCTGTCGCAAGAGGGCAGCGACGGCAACGTCAGCAACGACGCCGCGCCGCCCGTGCCCGATACGCTGCTGCTCAACGGCGGCGTATTCCGCGCGCAGGTATTGACCGAACGTCTCGCCGACACGCTCGGCGCCTGGCGCGGCAAACCGCTGAACGTGCTGCACAACGATCATCCCGATGTCGCCGTCGCGCGCGGCGCGGTTGCGTATGGACTGGCGCGCGCGGGCCACGCGCCGCGCATCGGCGGCGGCTCGGCGCGCAGCTACTTTCTCGTGCTCGACGGCGACGAAGGCATCTGCCTGCTGCCGCGCGGCACGGAAGAAGCGCACGAGGTGCATCTGGACGGCCGCGTGTTCGCGTTGCGGCTCGGCCAGCCGGTGCGTTTTCATTTGATGTCGACGGTCGCCGACACGCGCTTTACGCCGGGCGAGATCGCCAATCTGTCGCAAGGCGATTTCGTCCGCCTGCCGCCCATCGCGACCGTCGTGCAGCGCCGCGATGCATCCGATGCCGACGAGCGCCCCGTGCGCCTGACCACGTCGATCACCGAGGTCGGCACGCTTGAAGTGAACTGCATCGCCTTGGATGATCCGTCGCAACGCTGGCTGCTGCAGTTCGAGCTGCGCCGCGACGAAGCATCGGCGGCAGCGGCGACGCAAGACCAGCCGCAGCGTCACCCGTCGCTCGATCACGCGATCGAGCTGATCGAGCGCTCGTTCGGCGCGCGCGCGTCGAACGTCGGCCCGAACGAAGTGAAACGGCTGCGCGCGCAACTCGAACAGACGCTCGGGGCGCGCGAGAACTGGGACGTCGCGCTGCTGCGCGAGCTGTTCGGCGCGTTGTGGGATCGGGCAAAGCGCAGACGGCGCTCGGCGGATCACGAGCGGCTGTGGCTCAATCTGACGGGCTACTGCCTGCGTCCCGGCTTCGGCTATCCGCTCGACGAATGGCGCGTCGAGCAGTTGTGGTCGATTTTCGACGACGGCATCCAGTACATCCACGAAAGCCAGGTGTGGTCCGAATGGTGGACGCTGTGGCGGCGCGCAGCGGGCGGCCTGAACGAGGACGCGCAGCTGCAGCTGCTCGACGCGATGGCGTTCCTGCAGGCGGCCAGCATCAAGAAGCAGAAGCTGCCGTTCGATCCCGCGAAGGTCGGCTACGCGGATATGATTCGCGTGCAGGCGTCGCTGGAGCGCATTGCCGTGGAGCGCAAGGTCGCACTCGCCGAAGCGTTGCTCGAGCGGCTGCGCAAGCCTTCGGAGAATCATCAGACCTGGTGGGCGATCGGCCGGATCGGCGCGCGTTTGCCCTTTTACGGCAGCGCGCACGGCGTCGTGCCGCCCGAGATCGCGCTGCGCTGGCTCGACGCCGTGCTTGCGCTCGACTGGAAAAAGGTGGAGCCGGCGGCATTCGCCGCCGTGCAGTTGTCGCGGATGACGGGCGACCGTTCGCGCGATTTGCCCGACGACGCGCGCGAAACGGTCATCCGGCGGCTCGAAACCCTCGGCGCCGCGCCCACATGGATTCGCATGGTCCGCGAAACCGTCGCGCTCGACGAAGCCGACAGCGGCCGCGTATTCGGCGAGTCGTTGCCAGCGGGGCTGAAGCTGATCAGCGGCGCGTGACGCCGGCGCGCGCGCTGCTCAAAGCGCCTGCGTGCGCACGGCGACGCGCGGCCGACGTTGGGCTTCGCGTTGGGCTTCCCGTTGTGCTTCGGATGGCGTTTCGCGTTGAACGTCGCGTTGTTCCTGGCCGGCCGTCTGCACCTCGGCCGAAGTCGCCACCATCACCGCGCGACGCGTGCAGCGCCCAACCCCATCGCTCATCCGCTCTTCCCAGAAGCGCCACTTCGACGGGCGTCCCGCGCCGATAACGATCAGATCCGCGTCGAGTTCGTCGGCGAATCGCGCGATCGTGCGCGCCACGCTGCTGCCCTGCATAGGTATTGCGACGGCGCGCGTCTGGAGGTCTTGCGCGTCGCGCGCGAAGGTGTCGGTGCAGCGCTGCTCGACTGAGCGCTCCAGCTCCTGCACCATCTGCAATCCGCTGATGCAGCCGTACTCGACGCCCGTCATGGCCCACCAGGGCATCGAGTCGACGACATACACCGCTGTCAGCTGCGCGTTCATCCGGCGCGCGTTGTCGATCGCTGTCTTGAGTACCGCGTCGTGCCGATGGGCGCCGACTGCAACCAGAATGTGCTTGCTCATTTTGCGTGCCTCCGTCAGGGCGTTGCGTCATGGCAAGCATCATGCGACGGCAGAGTTAGCGATAAATGAGCGGCACGCCGCGGCCGCGGCATGCGCAGCGGCGCCGGCATCAGCCGGCGCGTGACATCAAATGATCAGACGGGAAATCTTCGAGCCTTCCAGCGATACGCCCGCCATCAGCCCGGCGTTCGTCAGCACGAAGGCTTCGACGGGGCTCGTCGCCGTCGACGTATCAACGTTGCCGTTCGCGCCAACCTTCAGCACGGCGACCGTCGCATCGACGCCCGCCGCCCAGCCCTGGCTGCGCGTGAAGCTGCTGAGGGCGTCGTCGGTCATGAACAGCATGACGATCGCCTTCGATTGCGCGCCGATCTGCAGACCGAACGACGCGGCCGTGATGCTGTAGTAGCCCGAGGTCTGAGCGCCGACGCGCAGCGCGCCCTGTCCGTACTGCCCGCCGAACCAGAAGCCCGCCGCAATCACGGAAGGAAACACCAGCATGCCGCGCGACTTGTCGGCGAGTTCGCGCGAGCCGCCGATCGAGTTGAAGAGCCGCGCGAGCGTCCCGTCGACGTCGGCGTCGATCGTCTGGCGCTTCGCCGCGTTCGCTTCGGGCGACGTATCCGACGACGGACCCGTGGTCGTGCAACCCGCGAGCGCCAGCCCGCCTGATGCGAGCGTGGCCGTGGTCATGGCGATGAATCGACGGCGGGGTATTGTCATTGTTTCTCCCTGGGTGGAAACCGGTTGGCGACTGTGCGGGGATGGGACTGCGTTGCGCTGGAAGCCTGTTGCGGCGAATGTGTGACGAACGCGCCGCGCGATGCGAAGCAAAGCGATGCGAACGCCGATCCTAACCCATGACAGCGCAGGCGCTGCCGGAGTTCCGCGCTTACCCGCGCTACGAGTGTGCATCAGTCGCGTTGGCATCCGGCGATGATGCCGTAGCATTTTCGCAGTCATCGGCATGCGGCGGCGCAGACACGTTTAGCAGCCTTGTTTAGCAGCTTTTCAACCGCGCTCTGCGTGCGGCGGCGCACACACGGCCCGCACCGCACTCGCGCGATTTTTTATTCGGCTTTAACGCAGATCGCGCTACGCTAGCTTCAATGTCAGTTCGGAGAAAAGGCATGACGAAAGCCCGTGCGATTTTGCGCGCCATTTTCGGCATCCATCATCATCACGGCGCCGCCGCGCGGCGTCCCGTGCCGAGCCGCAGCGTGATGATGCGCGTGACGCTCGACGCGCAGCACGTCACGCCCTTGCGCCGCGCGCTCACACGCGATTGCGCGGGCCAGCCGTGGACGATCCGTATCGCGACGCTGCCTCATACGGGACGCGTGCAACTGTCGCTCTATCTGCCGAAAGACGCCGTGAGCGACGCGATCAGGCAGGTGACGCGCATTGCGCCTGCCGCGCAGTTCGGTCATCTGTTCGAGATTCCCGATACGCCGACGGACGGTTGGCGCGATCTGCTGCGCTCCACCTCGTGGGCTCAGGCGGCCAATGCGCTGCGCCCCGTCAAACCGGCCGTCAAGGCGTCCGACGAACGCGTCGAAACGCTCGACCGCCTGCTCGCCGCCGACAACGTGCTGCTCGATGCCGACGTCGCCGATCGCGACGCATTGTTCGCGCGGCTCGGCGCCTTCTGCGAAACCCACTACGGTGTGCCCGCCCGCCAGGTGATCGACGGGCTGGACGCGCGCGAAGCGCTCGGCTCGACGGGGCTCGGGCAAGGCGTGGCCGTGCCGCATAGCCAGATTGCGGGCTTGTTCGCGCCCGTGGTGATGTACGTGCGCCCCGCCGTGCCACTCGATTTCGACGCGCCGGACGCGAGGCCCGTCAGCGACGTCATCGCGCTCTTCGTGCCCGAAGGCGCGAACACGATGCACCTGAACCTGCTCGCCGACGTCGCGCAGCGCTTCTGCGACCAGCATTTCCGCGAGCGTCTGCATGCCTGCGACAGCGCCCGCGAAGTCTGCCGGCTGTTCAGCAGCGAGGCGGATGCGGACGACCTGCCGCCGCTGGCATCGATGCCCGCCCCGCCCGCTCGCGCTGCCGTCACCGGTTCCAGCGCGCGACTGCGCGCCTGACGTCGCCGCGCGATTCAGCGCTTGGACACTCTGCTGCTAGTCCCAGCGGGGCGTGTCGCGGCTTTGCATCGCCGCGACGCGCAGCGTTTGCTGCGTACGCAAAAACACTTTCGGCGGCACGCTCGGCGAATCTCCGGCGAGACGGTCGAGGCTCTCGCGCACTTCGCTGATGTAGCGGCCGTCGCGCGCGCCGGGATCGCCCGCATAGATCGCTTCGAGCTTGCGCCGCACCGCGCCGTAGCGTGCGCCCGCCGCGCGATGCGCCTCGGCGCGTTCCGCGTAGCGCAAAAAGGTCTGCAGCGCCGCCGACACGGCCGCCGCGATGCTCACCAGCCCGACGGCGAGCCGCGCCCACGGCGAGTCGGACGAGGCCACCAGCGACAGGAACACCGTCGTGCCGACCACGGCCGACAGCGCCGTCACGGCGATCCCGAACCGGCGGTTGCGCGCGGCCAGAAGGTCAGCCATGTCGTAGTGGCTCTTCTGCGACTCGCGCGCGCGTCGTATCCACTTCAACAGCAACTCGTCCTCGCTGACGGGCGGACGGTACTCGCCGCTCGCGCCCGGCTCGGGACCGGATGGGGCGCGAGGCGCGGCTTCGGATTGCGCATGCATATCGGCCATCGTCTTGCCTGCGTTCTCTCTTCGACAGGGAAAGGCCAGCATAGCATCGCCGCAAGACGCGCCGATGCGACCGGTCGGGCGGCGGGAACGCTACTTGCCTGCCATGTCATGTCCATCGCACGTGACCGCCTCGCACGGTCAGCGCGTGGGACGAAAGTTGGTACGATGGCGCAGTTCGCCGAATCAGCGAACCGGTCAGGGCTTTCGTGAACTGGGTGCCCACGAAGCCGGACGGGTTTCACGAATGCCCACGCGGCAGCCGGCGCAAGCGCGCGAACGCGCCCGGGCCGCGCCTATCATCGACGGGACAAGTTATGCCTGTGTACGACTACGCGTGCGCCGAATGCGGCGCGTTTGAAACAGTGCGACGCATCGCCGAGCGCGACGAACCAGCGGAGTGCCCGCGCTGCGGCGCATCCGCCGAACGCGTGCGGGTCGGCGCGCCTGCGTTGCTGGGCGGCGCGTCGGAAGCCGCGTCCGAAGGCGAAGGCGGCTATGGTATGCGGCATCGCGGGTGCTCGTGCTGCCCTTGACCGTGCGCACCGTGCAGCTAGCCGCTCGCCGCGCAGCCAGGGTGCCGCGCGTGCAGCCCCGTCACGCTCTCATATCCAAGGATGCGTCATGCCGCTTCGCCTGCCTCCGCTGAACGCGCTGCGATTCTTCGAGGCGGCGGCCCGGCACGGCAGCTTCAAGCTCGCCGCCGCCGAGCTGAACGTGACGCCGAGCGCGGTCAGCCACGGCATCGTCGCCCTCGAAGACGCGCTCGGCGTCGCGCTGTTCGTGCGGGAGCCACGCAAGCTGTCGCTGACGCCCGCAGGCGAGCAGTATTTCCCGTACATTGCCGAAGCGTTCTCGCTGATCGCGCTCGGCACGCAGCGGCTGCCGGACGGTCGCGCGCACCGCGCCGTGTCCGTCAGTTGCGCGCCCACTTTCGCCGTGCGCTGGCTCGTGCCGCGCCTGCACGCATTTCGCGCGCAATGGCCGGGGATCGATGTTTCCATCGATACGTCGCGCCGCCAGGTCGGCTTTCCGCTCGACGGCTTCGACTTCGGCATTCGTCTGAGCCGTGGCCCCGTGCCGGGCAGCGAATGGAGCCGGCTATTCGGCGAGCGGCTCGTGCCCGTCTGCAGCCCGGCGTATCGCGACACGCTGCTCGACGCGCACGGGCGCGTCGACCTGCGCCGCGCGGCGCTGATCCATGTGGACACGGCGAGCGAGGACTGGCAGGCATGGCTCGACGGCGCGGGCATCGTGGATATCGACGCGTCGCGCGGACTGCGCTTCGATACGATCCAGCTGGCCCTGGAGGCGGCTGCGACGGGCATGGGCGTGGCGATCGGCAGGCGGCCGCTGGTGAACGCCGAACTCGACGCCGGCACGCTCGTCGAAGCGGGCGCGCCCGCCGTCGATGCGAAAACGGCGTACTGGCTCGTCAGCGCGGAAGGTGCGGACGAACAACCCGACTTGCAGGCCTTCAGGCGCTGGCTGCTCGACGCGGCGCATGCATTCGACGACGCAGCGTCGATGCCCGGCCACGACTCAGGTCACTCAGGTCATGACCGAGGTCACGACCGCGACCTCTCCGCCCGTTCCCTCTAGCACCGCGCCGCTGACTACTCGAGCCGCCTCGCGCGCACGAGTGAAATTTCTTCATCCGTCGCCGAGAACTTTTCGTTTGTCGCGCTGACCGTCCACTGCGACGATGCGCCGAGGAGGAAACGAATCATGTCGACGGCCAAACCCGCTTACGCAACATCGCTGAAGAACCCGACGCTCTACGTGATCGTCGCCGCCGCGCTGATTCTGAGCGCGGCCATGGGCATCCGGCAGACTTTCGGCCTGTTCATCGGGCCGTTTTCGTTCGACCGGGGCTTGCCCGTCACGCTGATCGCGTTCGCGATCGCACTGCACAACCTGGTGTGGGGCTTCGCGCAGCCGTTCGCGGGCGCGGCCGCCGACCGCTACGGCGCCGCGCCCGTGGTCGCGTTTGGAGCTACCACGTTCGCTGCCGGCCTCGCGCTCGCGGCCGCCGTGCCGTCGAGCCTCGCGTTGATCGTGGGGCTCGGGCTGCTGGTTGGCATCGGCGTGAGCTGCACGACGTTCGGCGTGGTGCTGACAGCCGTCGGAAGGATCGCGACGCCTGCGCAGCGCAGCATGGCGATGGGCATCGCGAGCGCGGGCGGCTCGCTCGGCCAGGTGCTGATGGTGCCGTTTGCGCAGATGGTGCGCGAATCGTCGGGCGTTTCGGCGTCGCTGTTCGCGCTCGCGTTCCTGATGCTGATCGCTGCGCCGTTCGGCATCGTGCTCGACCGCCGCCACAAGGACGCCGCCGCGCCGCTCGCGCAGGGGCCGACCGCCGTCGTGTCGCTGCGTGCGACGCTTGCGCACGCGATCCGCCATCGCGGCTATCGGTTGCTGACGCTGGGATTTTTCACCTGCGGCTTTCAGCTCGCGTTCATCGCCACGCATCTGCCCGGCTATCTCGCGCTCTGCCACATGCCGATGGGGCTCGGCGCGACGGCGCTCGCGCTGATCGGCCTGTTCAACATGGCGGGCAGCTGGGCCTGCGGCTGGCTCGGCGGGCGCTTTCGCCAGCAGCATGTGCTCGGCTGGCTGTACCTGATCCGCGGCGCCACCATTGCCGCGTTCTTCCTGTTGCCGAAGTCGACGCTCTCCGTCGTGCTGTTCGCCGCCGTGATGGGCCTGACGTGGCTCGGCACCGTGCCGCTCACGAGCGGCCTGATCGCGAAGGTGTTCGGCACGCGCCATCTCGGCACGTTGTTCGGCGTCGTGTTTCTGAGCCACCAGCTCGGCTCGTTTCTCGGCGCGTGGCTCGGCGGCTACGCGTTCGACGTGACGGGCTCATATACGCTGATCTGGGGCGCGACCGCGCTCGCGGGCCTGTTCGCGGCGCTGCTGCATTTCCCCATCGACGATAGCGTCGGTGCGCCCGCCGAACCCGCGCACGCGTAACCTTTTCCAGAGGCCCGTGTTGGCCTTTCAGCGGACGGCCCATGCCGTCCGCTTTTTTTGCACGCATCACGCCGCCGCGACGGCGGCATTGCGCCGCTTGCGCGCGGCGAATGAGGCGCGCACGAACATCGCGGCCTGTCGCAGCGCCTGGTTGGCCTCCGGCAGGAACGGCGCGAAGCACGGCAACGCGTGCGGCATCACATGCCAGCGTTCGACCTGCACTGTGCCGCGCGCGCGATCAAACGCTCGGCAAGCGCGCGCACGTCCTCGTACATCGGCTCGCTGTCACTGATCTGGATGTGGATGGGCGGAAGATCGTGCAACTCGCCACGCGCAGCGGAAACGAGCGGGTCCCACGCGCTCGCGTCGCCGATATACATCCGCGCGGCGCGCCGGATGGCGCCGCGCGTCGCCGGTCCTCTCCCGCGCGCCGCGCGCCAGGTCGTCGTCAGGTCGGCCCACGGCGAGAACAGCACGGCGCCCGCAGGCAACGCTTCGTCCGCGTCGCGCAGCGCGAGCAGCAGCGCCAAAGCCAGCCCGCCGCCCGCCGAATCGCCTGCCACGACGATCGAATCCGCCGGAACGCCGTGCGCGATCATCGTGCAGAGCGTGAGCGCATCGTCGAGCGCAGCGGGAAACGGATGCTCGGGCGCGAGCCGGTAGTCGAGCGAAAACACGCGCGCGCCGCTATGACAGGCGAGCGCCGTCTCAGCGCGCGATGCGTCGCCGACGAACCGAAGGAATAGCCGCCGCCGTGCAGATAGAGGATCACATGCGCGCTCGGTCCGGACCGCAGGGAAGGATGCGTCCAGAGCCCGTCGAGCGTGGCATCGCGGATTCTGCGCGAGCGCGGATGCAGCAGCGCCGCGAGCCACGCGCCCGGCAACGACAGGCGATGCGCGCGCGAGCGCAATTGCGCGACATCGGGGACGGCGTCGCGGCACGCCGAAAAGCGCCGCTTGACGATCAGCGGAATCGCCCGCAGCGCGATGCGCGACTGCCAGCTCGTCGCGATGCTGTCGATGGCCGAAAATTTCGACATCACGGCTGTTCGGCGCCGTCGCCATGCGAGCCGCCGAAGCCGTTGATCCAACCGGCACTGCGCGCTCGAAGCGCAAGCGAATCGATCTGCACGGTTGGCGACTGCATGCGAACCACGCGAATGACGCGAACCACCCGATAGGCGCGCGCGGCGTAGCTGGGCGCCGAGGTGCTCACGCGCGCCGCGCCGTCATGCATCGTGTCATCGACATGTACCGAGATCCGCGTGCGCAGGGCCTGCGCGGGCGCTCCGAACGGGGCCCGATAATCGTTGCATGCAGCAACGACCTTAAGCTGCGGAATTCCTCTCATCGCTCTCTCCTCGCCGCGAAAACAGCGTGATTGCTGGGCGGTCGAGAAGATTGTCGCGAGTCAGAGTGAGCGAAAAATGAGGGGAGGAATGAGCGGAAAAGTAGCGGAAAAAGTAGCGCAAAAGGCGCAGGCAGACGCCCGCGTCATGCCTTCGGCGCGTCGCCGAGCATCACCGTCCAACCGAGCCCGCGCACGTTGCGTATCACCGACTGCCCGAACTTCTTGCGCACCGAATGGATCAGCACGTCGACGGCGTTGCTCTCCACTTCCTTGCCCCAGCCGTACAGCTTGTCCTCCAGCTGGTCGCGCGACAGGATCGTGCCCGGCCGTTCGAGAAACGCGAGCATCAAGGCAAACTCTCGCGCCGACAAGACCGACGACACGCCGTTGCAGCACAACGTACGCTTGTCGAGATCGAGATTCAGCGAATCGTCGCCGAGACGCGACGACGCATAGCCCGCCTTGCGCCGCAGCACGGCGCGCATTCGCGCCAGCAGCTCGGGTACGTCGAATGGTTTGAGCACGTAGTCGTCGGCGCCGACGTCGAGGCCCTGCACACGCGCTTCCAGATCGTCGCGCGCGGTGAGGATCAGGACGGGCACCGTGTTGCCTGCGCTGCGCGCGCCTCTCAGCAATTCGATGCCGCCCACGCCCGGCAAGCCGAGATCGAGCAGCACGATGGTGTATTCGGCGGCAGCGATGGCCGCGCTGCCCGCGTTGCCGTCGCGCACCCAGTCGACGCTGTAGTCCTGGTCCTGCAATGCGCGCATCAGACTTTGGCCGATCTGCAGATCGTCTTCAACCAGTAGCACTCGCATGATGTCGTGTCCACAGCAACGAAGCGTTGGTGTCGGCTGCGGCGCGGGACGCGATGCGGTGCGCGGATGGCGCTTGATGCGCTGGCGGCAGCCGCCGGCGCGCCCCACTTTCGCGCGCCAGCCAGATCGCATGATAACCGAGGCGGCGCGGGCCACGCCGCGCAGCGCCCAGGCAAAAAAAAGGCCGACTGCTCGCGCAGTCGGCCGAAGGATTCTGGCTTGCACCGATCGCCGTGCCAGAACCAGAGGGGCCTGCTCCAACAGTTCGATCGTAGGCGCGCAGAGTTAGCGAAAAATGAGCACGCGGCTCTCATCTGGCCGGCACCTGGCGCGCATGCGACGTCGTGCGCTCACGGCACGGCGGGAAAACCGATAGTCGCGACAATGCCCGACTGCCCGTCCGTGCGGTTGCGCAGGCTCGCCGAGCCGCCGTAACGATTGACGATGGCCAGCACGATCGACAGCCCGAGTCCGCTCCCCTCGATCTGCAGGTTGGCGCGAAAGAACCGGTCGAACACGCGCGGCAGCAGCGCCTCGTCGATGCCGGGGCCCGTATCGACGACTTCGATCCACACCATGCCGTCGCGCTGCTGCACGCTCAGGTCCACCTTGCCGCCATCCGGCGTATAGCGGATCGCGTTGCTGACGAGATTGCGCAGCGCAATGCCGAGATCGGCGTCGTTGGCGCGCACGTAGGCGCTCGTCATTTCGTCGGCGCCGATGTCGATGCCGCGCTGCATCGCGATGGGCAGCACTTCGGCCACCACATCGACGACGACGGCCGCGACGTCGACGCGCATCACCGTGTCCGCCTTCACGGCGGCATCCGCGCGCGCGAGCCGCAGCAGCTGCGCGATCAGCCGGCCGCTGCGCCGGATGCCCGCCTGCAGCTCGCGAAAGCGTTCCTGGTTGCCCGGCGCGATGTGCGGCTGCAGGTTGTCCGCCTGCAGTTGCAAAGCCGTGAGCGGCGTGCGCAGTTCGTGCGCGGCGTCGGAGATGAACTTTCTCTCGCCCTCGATCGACTGCTCCAGCCGCTCGATCATCTTGTTGATCGACACGATGAACGGGCGTATTTCCGTCGGCACGCCCGAAGTGGACAACTGGTCGAAATGCGTCATGTCGATGGCCTGCACCTGCGCGCCCAGCCGCGTCAGGCGGCGCAGCGCGCGGCGCACCACCAGCAGCACGGCGATCCACACCAGCGGCACCAGCACGATCATCGGCCAGAGCGTGTTCAGCGAGGTCGCCTGGGCGAGCTCGTGCCGCACGCGCGAGCGCTGCGCGACCTGCACGACCATCATCGGCTCGCGCAACGTGAAGATGCGCCAGCTTTCGCCGTTCACCATTGCCGTCGTGAAGCCGGGGTCGGCGTCGCGCGGCAACGCGAGCGACGGGTCCGTCGAGCGGTAAGGCGTTTCGATGCCGTCCTTCCAGACCACCAGATAAATGTCCCGCTCGGGCTGCGAGCCGCGCGCGGGCGTGGTGGGCAGCGAATCGGCGAGGCCGCTGTGATAGAGCCGCGTGGCCACCTGCTCGAGGCGCAGGTCGAGCAGCGCGCTCATGCCCGCCTTCGACAACTGCCACGAACTGACGCCCTGCACCACGCCGACGACGCTCACCAGCACACACAGGGCGAGCACGAGTTGATTTCTGAGCGAGCGGATCTTGGGCATGGGCATGGCTGGAATGCGTGACGTCCGCATAAAGGATTGCGCAGTTGGACACGAGACGACGCAACATTCGACGACGGCGGCCCTCGCCCTGCTTGTTGCGGGCCGTGTCGGCTTGCCTTGCAAGGGGCCTGTTGGCGTCCCTGTTGGCGAGCCTTGCGGCGAGTTTTTGGCGAGCCTTTCGGCGAGCCGATTCTACACCGCGTCGTGTGCTTGTCTGGCTGAAGGACGCTGGTTGCAAAAGCAATGATGCGGGCGCGCAGAGTGCTCTGCTCGCCCGCCATTCGCGTCGAACGGATGCTGCCGTTCAGCTGTCTTCAATGACCGGTGTAGATCGACTTCAGCCCGACGTCGTATTGCGGATGAAAAGCCGTGCCGCTTTGCGATGCGCTGTCCGCGGCGCCGCCGTAAGCGTCTGCGCCGTGCTGCGCGTTCAGGCGCGCCTGCGCGGCTTCGAGCTTCGCGGGATAGGTCGCGTGATCGCTGGCGGGGTTGTAACCCGCGTCCTCGAGTTGCACCAGTTGCGCCCGGACGTCGGCGCGGGTGACGGGTGCATTCGGTTGCGCGAACGCGGCGATGGGCAGCGTGACGATCAAAGCGGCTGCAGCGGCGCGGATCAGCGATTTCATGATGTTTCCCTCCAGTGGTTTGTTCAGTGAGCCTGGGTGAGCCCGGATCAGGTCTTCAGTCAGGCATCGGTTGCGATGAAGTGCATCGTAAGCATCGAAAATTAGAAGCAAATGAGCGTGCATCGGGCGCGTTGCCTTCCGCGTCAGTACGCGTAGTAGCCGCGATATCCCCAGCGCGGATGTCCCCAGTAGCCGACGACGACAGGCGGCGGCACATACACGGGCGGCGGCGGTGCGTAGTACACAGCGGGCGGCGGCGCATAAACGGGCACGGCCGCGATGGGCGCGACGGGCGTCATCACGGGCATAGCGGACATGGCGGGCAGCCCGACGCCCACGCCGACGAACACATGCGCCTGCGCGGCGCTGACCAGCCCCAGCCCGAGCACAGCCGCGACTGCAAGGTGGCGAATCCCTTTCATGTTGCTCTCCGTGAGATCCGATGCCTCGTTGTTTGCGCATGGGTTGATTCGCATTGTGCGCAGCGCGTGTGAGCAAAGAATGAGCGGCTTTTTCTACGGATTCGCCGCGATATGTCACGTTGTGCCATGACATGCACCGCGTCTGAATCACCTCATTTTTCGCTAATTCACCCCGCCTACGATGCATTCCGTCGATGCAACGTTCTCATGCAAGCGCCAACCGGCGACGGACATGCAACCAGATGCATCGCGTGCAAACGGCAGCCCGACCGTTCGGGCCCACTCATCGCACTACTGAAGGAGCACATCATGTTCGAACAACTCGCACACCGTCTTGGCTCGCTGTTTTCCTCGCATGAGAAGGAGAACGAAGAATGGCTCGCATCGTCGGCGGATCTTGCCGAACTCGAGCGCCGCCAGCGCATGCTCGACGACCACAGCTACCCGTTTCATGTGCATTCGAGCGTCATGCCGCGCGACTGGATCGCGTAAGCGCGCCCTCGAACACAGTCAACCCGATCGAAAACTGGGAGATCCGAAATGCGTCACTATCTGACCGACAGTCCGCAAGCCGCAGCCCGCATCGTGGCCGCCTGCCTGCTTGCGGACGGACATCTGGGCATCGACGAACTCGACGCGCTGGATCGCTGCGGCATGGCGCAGCGCCTGAACATGGACCGACGACAACTGCTCGGCGTCATACAGCAGATGTGCGAGGACCTGACGACGACGGCCTATCTGAACTGGGGCGACACCTGCCGGCTGGACCCCGCCGTCATCTTCAGCCTTGCCGCCGACGTGAAGGACTGGCGGCTGCGCCGTGAAGTGCTGACGCTGTGTCAGGAAGGCGCGCATGCGGACGGACACATCGCCGAAGGCGAGGCCGTGTTCATCCACCTGCTGCGCGCCGCGTGGCAGATGCCCGATGCCGAAGACATCCTCGAGCGGCGCCGCGCGCGCGGAAAAAGGGAACCCGCGCACGCGCCCACTCCATGAGGTCTTCGCGACGAAGCTGCGCTTTCCCCCGGCGCGTGCCTCGGTGGGAAAGCGCTTCTTCCGTCGCGACGGGGCAATCAGGAACCGCTGCAATATGCAATGAGAAAGCGCGACGGCGCGGCCGCGAGATCAGAACTCGCCGCGGCCGATCGTCGTCGGCTGTACGGCGCTGCCTGGCGTTCCGTACAGCGTGATGCTCACGCTGGTCGCGTCGACGCCGTTGGCCGTTTCCTGCTCGGAAAGCCCAAAACCTTGCGACTTGTAGAGGCCGCCGTCGTCGAGGTTCTGGTAGCGGATATCGTAGTTGCCGGGCGCGACGCCCATCAGTGTGAAGGACTGCCCGGCGGGAATGAAGAAGTGCCGCACCGGCTGGTCGAACACCGATGCGTTGTACACGAGCTTGCCGAACACGTCGAAGCGGTTCGCCGTGTTGTCGATGGTGACCGTCGAATGTCCGCGTCCGCGCCGACCAACTACTCGTCGGCGCTGCCGCTCGCGCAAGGCATCGACTTCAACATCGGCTGAGGTTCGAACGCGGCACGCCTCGCGCGCCGTGTTCCTTCCGTCAG
>NZ_JACFYJ010000136.1:0-18087 GCF_037126505.1 Paraburkholderia bengalensis | reverse complement strand
AGAATCGTCAGGACCGTCGCGGCGCGCGGGGAAACGGGCATGTCGCGCCGGCTTTCCTGCGCCCGCCACGCTAGGCCCCGTTGACGGCCTCCTTGAACGATTTACCTGCAGTGAACTTCACGGTTTTCGCGGCCGGGATCTTAATGGTTTCGCCCGTCCAGGGATTGCGTCCGGTGCGCTCCGAACGGGCGCCCGTCGAAAACGATCCGAAGCCGATCAGTTGCACGGTCTCGCCGCGCGTGACGGCGGATGTAACCGCCTCGAGAATCGCGTCAAGGGCTTCGCCTGTGCTGGCCTTGCTTTCGCCCGTGCTGGCAGCGACTGCGTCGATAAGCTCCTGCCTGTTCATTCAATTTCCTTTCAGGGATGGCCGCGGGACGCGACGAAGCACACACCTTGGCGCAGACGGAGCGACTTCGGCGACGCGCGGGAGCGAATCGCTGGTCCGAATGACGCCCCTTCCCTGCTCGCCGGGGTTCTGGCGGAGCCGGTTCGGGACTGATATGCGCCTGACAGTTAGTTGCGCATTGCCCTAACCAACATGGCGAGTGCCGCTGTATGATCCGGCTACACCGGTGCCGTCTGCCCCGGGTGCCTAATAAAGGAAACGACACCATGCGCCGCGCGCGACGCATTTCGGCGCGACATTCGCCCGTGCACGGCACGGGGCTGTTTGCCCTCCAGCCTTTCAGGTCGGGCGAGCGCCTCATTGAGTACAAGGGAGAAGTCACCGGTTGGCGACGCGCGGCCGCGCGTCAGCGATCGGATGCCGGGCACACGTTTGTTTTTGGCCTCTCGGACGGACGGGTCATTGACGGCAGTCGGGGTGGCAACAGCGCGCGGTTCCTCAATCACGCTTGCGAACCCAACTGCGAGGCCATCGAGGTGGGCGATCGTGTGTTCATTCACGCGCTCTTCGCATCGACGCCGGGAATGAACTGTTTATCGACTACGGCCTTGTCGTTGATTGGCGAGGTCACCGAGGAGCTTCGGGCGCAGTACGCATGTCATTGCGGGCGCGTCCGCCTGCCGTCGGTCAATGATTCGCGGTAGTGCCACGTCACTGTGAGGGGGCGAACTCCGGCGCGCGCGATGACGTACGAATGCCTCGCTCTCTGCCATTCGAACGCGTGACACCATGGTGTGAACGACTGTCAGTGGATGCCTCATGTCGACCCACTCCCGTCAGATAACTTTCTCCGAACCGGTCAGTCAGCCAAATCTAAGTTTTGCGAAGTGGAGTGCCGATAAGCGGCCGTTGGCGACCTCGCCCGATCGGCCAACAGCGGCCACTCGTCGAAGGTAGGAAGCTGCCATTTGAATGCCTCCTCCGGTCCCAAAGCTGCCCGATGGCCGGGAGCGAGCAGTCGGCGTTAGCCAGCTCCCGCCCGATAGATGCCGTGCGCCTGCCGCCTGTTGCTTTGCCATTGAGGCAGTTATCGCGGCGCGAGCGTGGACTCGATCATCAATACTCTTCCAGGCTGACAAAGGCCGCGGCGCGGTGGTACTTCGAAAAGTCAATCACGTAAAACGGGAACCGAGACGGTCACAATCGATAAAAGCTGTGCGAACCAGGCCGCGCTCAATGCTCTCAACGCGGAGCGGGAAACACCGATCAAAATTACTGCGCACTTGATGTGGTCGGCGCACGAGATCGCCGCCGCACATCCTCGTCTAGCCGGTAGTCCGGGTAATCTGGCGGTGGAACTGTAGCGCTGTTTTCTATGAGCGCGTACGCAACGTATTCTGGTGATCCATTGCGTCAAACACTCGATCGACACGCTGCGGCTTCTTCTTGATTGCAGACACGATCGCTTCTGCCATATCGACACAGACTGCACCGAGCGCCTGACTCTGGGCATCGACTAGCGCGTCATAACCACTGACGTCCACTCGTTGTATGACGAGGGATCGCCCATTGAGAACGCGTTTGGAATCTGGTATGAGGATTGACCATCCCACGACAAGCACTGCCCCGGATCCGGGCGCCGAGTCGAAAGTCTGAACATTGATGGCGATTCTCACCGTCGGCCGGTCAGTAGGCTGTAGAATCGTGGACACTCGAGCATCAACAAAAAGGCGTTGCATGTCTACTGCAACGACATTCGCTATCTGGACTTTCAATGGCTCGCTCCATCGGGCAGCTTCCGCGACGCGAAGTTGCGACGGGTTGATGCGAAGCACGAGTTGTGGCCGGTCGACCACTTCTGGAATGGTTACATAGTCGACGACAATAGCAAGCGGAATTCCAGGATCGAGGCTTTGAGGTGTTTGTACAGAGTTCAACCTATAGACGCTTCTGAAAAGGTCGTTCGCACACCCGGTTGCCGACAGCAAAAGCAGTATTCCAACAATGCATCCGCAAAAGCGCTTCACATCGACCTCCGCCCTTTCATCAGCCTTCGAAAGGCACGTCAGACTCGTACATTGCTCACACCGAAAGAGACATTCTGTATGTCTTCGAAGAGAACCTGCATGTCTGAAAAAGCATGTCGTGAGTGTTTAATGGCAAACAAAGCCCAACGACCGCTACGGAATGCAATTGGATAGTTATCCCATGTAACTCTAATTAAAAAAAGAATAGCACGTGCAAGTCACGTCCTACTCAGTGACTTTACTTGACACAAATCAATCTGATCATCTCATGCCCCGCTAGCCTGTCATACAAGGTTCGCACCAGGCAGTCGTAACTTGCTGGTGGACCGGAGCGTAGGTCCAGTTTCGCACGGATGCGACTTGCGCAATTTCTACCACCGACGAGCGAAGGTGTGACGATGCGAAATATAACGTTTTCTGTGCCGTCTGCGATAGCAGTCGCGGCTGTATTCGTTGCCGGATGCGCAAGCAACAATACACCGACGAAATCCGAGTACTCGGGATTTCTCGGCGACTATTCTAATCTGCAGCAAACGCAGGACGCCAAAGGAGAGACATTCCTCAGGTACATCAATCCGAAGTTGAATCCGACCAATTACAGCGCCGTCATTGTCGAACCGATCTCAATGTATCCGAAAGCTGAACCGACGGAACAACTGAGTCAGACAACGATTGATCAGGTGCGCAACTACGCCACCACTTGTCTGACGCAGGCAATGGCTTCAAAGGTCCGTGTCGTCGAGGCGCCCGGCCCAGGTGTGCTTCGGTTGCAGGTCGCCATCACGGGCGTTGCAAGCACGGCACAGGGGCTCAAGCCTTACCAGGTTGTGCCCATGGCTTTTGTCGCCACGATGGCGGTCAACTCTATAGCAGGTGCACCGCAGCAGGCGAAGCTGCTGATCGAGGCCCGCGGGACGGACAGCGTGTCAGGCGACGTCCTCGCCAAAGTGGTACGCACCCGTACGGGAGAGAAACTGGGGCGGGTCGCATCAAACGAACCGGTGATCACCTTCCAAGCGGTCAAGCCGATCATGGACGACTGGTGTGACACGGTTTCCAAATCCGTAGCGCAATACATCAAGCCTCGATAGCCACGGAAACGACCGACCTGCCTCCCGCTCGTTCGGGTGAATGCAATCAAACGGCGTGGTGCTCCATGTGGATTTATCGTGTCGACGAACCGCGCCTTGGCGCGGTTCGGATGCGTGAATGGAGGCGCCGCGCCCGCCACGCCATCGCTCTTCTGGCTTCCAGACTTTATCCGCTCCGTAGACCGTATGTTCGCTTGCCAGACACGCTGGAGCTCAGGTCGCAGGCATTCATCGCGTATCGCACGAGCGCAGCGGCGCGACGGATCGCGAAGCTGCGCAGCACGGTGCCGGTAGCCCGACGGGGCAATCCGCAAAACCTCGCAGATCGGCTCGGCCCCGAAGGTGTCGCGACGCTGATCGATAAAGGCCTTCAGGACTTCAGACGGCGGTCGAGCTCCGCCTGGGCTAAAAACGCACTCGCCAGTTTCAGAATCTCATTGGCGCGGCGAAGTTTTTTGACTTCGCGCTCCAGCGCTTTAAGACGTTCGCGTTTCGACGTGCTCACGCCCTCGCGCTCGCCGCAATCGACTTCCTCCCGTTCGATCCACCCCAGCAATGTCTGGCTCGTGCAGCCGATCTTGGTGCGACGGATTCGATCGCTTCCCACTGTGACGGATACTCGCCCCGATGCTGCTCTTGCACCATGCGCACTGCGCGTTCCCGGACGTCAGTAGAAAATTTGTTCGACTTGTTCATGGCTCCATTTTCTCAAGAATTGGGGCCTCCACCAAATCCGGGGCGGTTCATTGCTGAGGCTTCTCTGTAGGGCATGACAACAACGCTTGATCAACGCTTAACCGGGTTTTCTGTTCCACTGCGCCTCAGACCCCATCATCGGCGCTATTGGCAGGTCACATTCACATTGGAGATGTCGCCGTCCGGGACGGTGCCGCTGCCGTTCGTCACTACGCAGGTGCGCGTTGGTGGGATTGGTTGCGCCGAGACCGTCACCGAATAAGCGTCACCGTATCGCACCTTCGTGGGAAAGTTGAAACTGCCGTTAGCTGCGAGAGCGAGGGAATTCGCGCCATTGTTTTGCAGCGTGACGGTCGTACCCGGTGCGAGGCCATTCAGGGTGCCGCCCAAAGTATGACTGTTTGGAGTACAGACGACGTTAACATTTGCGTCGGCTGGGCCGTAGCCGCTTCCGTCCTGGTGGTAGATAGTGCATGACTGCCCGACCGGCTGGGTCAGAACCGTGACGCTAAAGTTGCGGGAGCTGTCCACCGTATTGTTAAACGAAAATCCTCCGTTGTTGCTCAGCGTCAGATTGTCGGTGCCGTTGTCTTGAAGGGTAACCGAACTGTTGGCGAGAAGCCCGGAAAGGCTGCCACCGACCGTATAGCAAGTGCCCTCGTCCAGACAGTCGGAACCACCTCCGCACGAAGACAATGTCAGTGCGATCGCAGCGGCAGCCAGATACGGGCGACGATGAAACAGCTGATGCGCGCTTTCGGCTGAGGAGTAAGCGGAGTTCATCTAGATCAACCTTACGGGTGCAAAAAAGGTCTAGTTTGCGGCGTCGCGTATCGCGTGTGTCGGCGCTCGACGATCAAAATAAGGTCGGGCGGGGAACCAACCGCGCTGCACCGGAACGATGACGACCTATGTTCACACCGGGCAGGACCACCGTCGGCGGCCATGGCGGCTGTGTCAAACCTCACGCTTCAATCGAGGCTTGTCGAAGCTGCGCAGTCGAGAACAGGGCACAACACTTCAGTCGTCATTCCCAGCATCGTTTGACAGCCCGCGTGTGGAGCGCAGTCGTGAAAGTTCGGCGTATTGCGCAGATCGCGAGAGCGGCTGGCTTACTCAGCAACCCGCGAATAAATTATTACCACATCATTACGAAGGCTATGCTTCGCATCCCTCCCCAACAACCGGGCAAACCCGAGCGTGCGCTGCAGCAAACAAAAAGCTGTCGCTGTGCTGGCCCTAAGTCCATCCTGCACGATGTTGTAAACCTGCGCATTTCGCGATCCATACGCCACCCGAACGGGCCGGGCCTGAAGGGTGGTTTCTGATGTGCAATGAGTCGCCATCCGGGGCCACAAGCGACCCGACGTCACGAACCGCGAGTGAATGACCACTGCACCCTAGAATCGGACGGCCAAGTGGGGCTTGGTCCGACGTCCGTAGTGGGTCGGGTTTCGTCAATCCGCTCTTCAAATTCGTAGCCGGAAAGCGGCCACTGAAAATCGGCTTCCCGGAAGCCGCCAGTCGCCAGTGAGTACTCCCGACCCGAAACAGCCACTCGACCTGATCGGGAGGCTATGGCTGGTCAAAAAACTAGAACGGCCATTCGCTCGGCGTCCAGGATGGCACGTTGTTGGTCTTTGCCGACGGCGATCGCCCCACGACGGCCACGGAACGAGGTGGACGGGCTCTTCGGCCATTTTCACGGTAGAGTTGGGCAAACACGGATCATTGGTTGGCTATGCGGAGAACGGAGGCGATGCCCTCCTGCATTCTTATCGACGCGGCTGGATTAGCTAAGTTCGGCCCGTGAGTGCTCGACCACGTGGCTCCAATTTCGCTCGTTCGGCAGCGTTACACAGCAACCCGGGCATCCGGTATCCATGTCTGTTCGCGCGGTTGCTGAAACGTGGCATCGCGACGCGTGTTGCCGCGCGTCCGGTGCGGTAACCGTAGTTCGGTATCGACTCTAGAGCGCGATCCCTGCTGTCGTTTTGCGTCAAGACTTCGGTACACGCTCGCGTGTGCGTGGCGCAGGGCCGTGCGCTACAACGACCGTTGACTCAGGTCAATCCTGCGCCCGCGCGAGCATTGAATATAGAGACGTGCGTGGCGTACACGCCAACAACGGCTTGGGCGCAAGGCCATCGGAAAACGGCAAGCGGAACAGAGTCGGTCACTTGTGAGCGGGTACTGGTTGCCCAGGCTGCTCGCGAAGCCGACGCGTTCGTTGCGCGGCCGGAGACAGATCTGATCGATCTTGCAGGGTTGCATCGTCAAGCAACCGATGCATTTGGGCGATGCGGTCCAGGAATGGAACGGAGCGCTGATAGACGTTGCCGCGCAGCCGTCGCTGGCTGGGCGGGCTCGCGTCCCGAGGAGTTCGTCGCCGTGCCTCATTGTCCGGCTGCCCCGGGTTGCTCTTGCGGGACGCCGAGCCCGAGCATGAGCCAGCGAAGAACGCTTGACGCGGACGTGCATCATGCCTCCCCAGCAACACGGGATCGTGCTCAATCTCACGACGGGAGATGGACGATGAAGCATCGCATCGCCAGTTGCGGTCGGGCAGCTAAGAAATGAGAGGCATCCTGCGTCTCGCCTTCAAGCTGCTCGTCAACGACAGCGCCAAATTCACCGCGCTGATCGTCGGCATTACGTTCGCGGTCTTCCTGATGATCGAAATGACATCGCTCTTCGCCGGCATCCTCAACAAGTCTTCATCCACGGTGATCAACATTGGCGCGAAGATGTGGATCATGGACCCGGCCGTTCAGACCATCGCCAGCAGCATCGGGATGCCGGACTACGTGCTCGACGCCGTGCGCAGCATCGATGGGGTCAAGTACGCAGTACCGCTTTATTCCGGCGTCGCCCTTGTCAGGCTGCGCGACGGCACGTATCAGGCGGTGACGGTGATTGGCCTCGACGACGCGAGCCTGTTCGGCTGGCCGAAAATGAAGGCGGGGCGCATCGAGGATATTTACGCGGAGCACGGCTTCGTCGCGATCGACGACGCGGAGTTCGTGAAGCTGCACAAGCCCACCATCGGCACCGATTTCGAGCTCAACGATCATCGGGGCGTTGTCGTGGGCATCGCGACCGTGGCGAGCAGCGGACTGTTCGGCACGCCTACGCTCTACACGACTTATAAGCGCGCCGTCGAATACATCCCGTCGACGCGTTACACCACTTCCTACATTCTTGTCGAGCCAAAATCCCCAGCCGACGTCGCGCATATCAAGCAGGTGGTTGCGTCGCTCGGCTATGTCGCTTACACGAAGAACGAATTCATGCGGCGTATCGCCCGCTTCTACAAGTACGAGACGGGGCTTGGTACCAACATTCTGCTGATGACGGCAATCAGTTTCATTGTTGGGTTATCGATTTCCGGGCAGACGTTTTACACATTCATTCTCGAGAACCTCGAAAAATTCGGCGCGTTGAAGGCGATCGGCGCGAAGGGGCACGAACTCGTCGCCATGATCCTGTTTCAGGCGACCTTTACCGCGCTGACGGGATACGGACTCGGTGTCGGCCTGTGCGCGGCGTCGATCAGCCTGGTCCGCCTGCGCATCGCCGACTATGCGGCGATGATCACCTTTGGTAATCTCGCGCTCGCCTTTGCGATGGTGGTGGTGATTGCTGCCTCGTCCAGCTATCTCGGCGTGCGTCGCGTGCTGCGCATCGAGCCGTTCGACATCTTCAGGGGGTAGCCGTGGAGGCGGGAATGGCAATCGAGGCGCGTGGCCTCAACAAGTGGTTTGGGGAAGATGACGCCCGAACGCAGGCGTTGTCCGATGTCACGATGCAGGCCCGCTTCGGAGAAATGCTGCTGATCGTCGGTCCTTCGGGTAGCGGCAAGACCACGTTGCTGAGCGTGATCTCGGGCATTTTGCGCCCGGACGCGGGCAGTGTTGCGATCGACGGTGTCGACCTCTGGCAATTGCATGACGATGCCATCGCCGATTTCAGGCTCAACCGGATCGGCTTCGTCTTTCAGGACTATCACCTGTTTCCGCGCCTGACGACGGCGGAGAACGTCGCGATTCCGCTTATCCTCAAGCGCCGCGACTGGAACGAATCCGTCGCCGAAGCACTCAGGTGGCTGGACGTCGTCGGTCTCAGGAACCGGGCGGCATTGCCACCTGTGAAGCTATCGGGGGGCGAACAGCAGCGGGTGGCCATTGCGCGCGCAATCGTGAGCCAGCCGGATATCCTGATTCTCGACGAGCCGACGGCGTCGCTGGACGGCGACACGGGCCGCTCAATCATCGATTTCGTCAAGCACAAGGTGCTCAACGAGCATCGCTGCATCGTCATCGTGACGCATGACAGCCGGATTTTCGATTACGCCGACCGCGTCATGCATATGGAGGACGGCAGACTCAAGACGATCGATGCGGGAGGCGGGAAGTGAAACAGAGGCTCCTGTTTCTCGCCGCTCTGCTTGGATTTCTTGGGAGCGTGGTGGCGGCATGGGTGTATGGCATCCAGCAGCCACCACAGCCACCCGTTTTCGATCCCGCATCCAACCCTTATGCCCACGGCGTGTATGCGACGGGAATCGTCGAAAGCGATCAGCCGGCAGGCGCGAACATCAATGTGTACCCGGACGTATCGGGTGCCGCGACAAACGTGCTCGTTCACGATGGCGACACGGTGCAACGTGGACAACCACTCTTGACGATCGACGATAGCGTCCAGCGCGCCACGGTGGCGCAGCTTGCCGCACAAGCCGACGCGGCGCAATCGATTCTCGATGAACTGCGGGCGCAGCCGCGTCCAGAAGCCCTCCACGTGGCGAGTGCCCAGGTCGGTGCGGCCTCTGCGAACCTGAAGATGGCGCAGGACCAGTTCGACAAGCAAAGGCGCGCTTACGACATCGATCCGAAAGCCGTGAGCCGGGATACGCTCGATAACGCGGCGAATGCCGTCGCGGTTGCCCGCGCGAATCTCGAGGTGGTCAATCGTCAATATGCATTGACGCGCGCGGGCGCATGGTCATTCGACGTTCGCAATCAGGAACGTCAGGTCGAAGCATTGCGCAAGGCGGCGGAAGCCGCGACGGCGCAACTGGAACGGTACACGTTGCGCGCTCCCGCGGACGGTATGGTGCTCTCGGTCAACGCGGCGCCCGGGGCCTATCTGTCGCCGCAGGGCGTGTACGACACCTATGCGCAGGGTAGCGCACCCGTGCTTGTTCTCGGCACGCCGCCCGGAAAACTGGCCGTGCGCTGTTACGTCGACGAGATACTCATCAACCGTCTGCCCGATACGGAAGCACTCAAGGCGACGATGTTCATACGCGGCACGTCGGTGCGGGCGGACCTGCAATTCATGCGCGTCCAGCCGTATGTCACGCCAAAGATCCAGCTCACGGACCAGCGCACCGAACGTGTCGATGTGCGCGTGCTGCCAGTACTCTTTCGGGTTGTGCCGCAGAACGGCACGCATCTTTTCCCGGGGCAGATCGTCGATGTGTACATCTCGGCCCGCTGACCGTCGGCACAGGCGTGAGCGTCTGCACGGACTCGTGCGCATCGCGCTGGCACCGTTGCTCGTCATGTCGACGTCGTGCGCGGTCGGGCCTGACTTTTCGCGTCCGGCCACGCCTACCGTTGACAAATATGTTCAGGTGGACCGGCAGAGTTTCGCGGCGCCTGCCGGGGTGCAAACGCTGTCACCCGCGGTATCCGTGCGCGATGACTGGTGGACTTCGTTCGGTTGCACTGCGATCGACCGCGCCGTCGACGAAACGCTGACGGGCAATGCGACGCTCGAAGGCGGGCAGGCGAGCTTGCGGCGCAGCGACGATCTGCTGCGTGCGGGCGCAGGCGTGTTCTATCCGCAGGTGGATGCACAGGCGGGTGCATCGCGTCAGCGCTACTCCCCGCTGCGTATAGGCGTGGACGCGGCTCCGTCCATTTTCAATCTGTTCACGCTGTCGGCCACCGTCAGTTATACGCTCGATATCTGGGGCGGCGAGCGCCGCCAGGTGGAAGCGCTCGCCGCGCAGGCGGACGCCCAGCGCTATGCGCTCGCCGCGACCTACCTGACGCTGGCGTCGAATGTCGTCAATACGATGATCGCCCGGGCGGCCTATAGCGACGAGATCGTCGCCACGCGCGAGATGATCGATCTGTTGCGCGAGCAGATTCACATCACGGAAGTACAGGTGGCAGCGGGCGCCGGCGCATGGTCGGCGGTCCTGTCGCTGCAGAACGAGATGGCTACCCTCGAAGCATCGGTGCCGGGGCTCGAGCAAAAGCGTGCTGAGTCCGAGCATCTGCTTGCATTGCTGGCGGGCATGTTCCCAAGGGACTGGAGCGCGCCACCTTTGTCGCTTCAGGATATCGCGTTGCCCGCGGTATTGCCGCAAACCCTGCCGTCGTCGCTGGTGAGGCGCCGTCCGGATATCCTGCAGGCGGAGGCGGTGCTGCACGTCGCGAGCGCGAACATCGGCGTCGCGACGGCGGCGCTCTTCCCGCAGATCACGCTGTCGGCGTCCGGCGGTCTGGATAGCACCGTGCTGCATTCGCTCGGTAACGCAAGCGGCCAGGTATGGAGCGTCGCCGCCGGTGTCACGGCACCCATATTTCATGGAGGCGCGCTGTGGTTTCAGCGTCGCGCTGCGATCGACGCATACGCGGAATCACAGGCCGGTTATCGGCAGGTCGTGCTGGCAGCGTTCGCCCAGGTTGCCGATGCGCTTCGCGCGCTGGAACACGACGCGCAGACCGTCGAGGCGCAAACGCGGGCGGTGCAGTCCGCGGCCGACGCGCTGCGGCTGATCAAAGCGTCGTACCGCGCAGGGACAGTCGGGTATCTGCAGATTCTGATCGCAGACGGACAGTATCACCAGGCGCGGATCGCATGGCTGCAGGCCACCGCGCAGCGCCTGCAGGATACGGTTGCGCTGTATGCGGCGCTCGGTGGCGGGCTCGTTCCGGAATCGTGAATGTACGGTGTACCGCCCCCCGGCGATGGAGCGATGACCCGTGCCATTCAGGGGCCATGCCCGGCGAGGTGAGCCGGGACGCCAGACAATTAACCCGGGCGTTGCATGACGTTTGCATGCAGACGGCGGGTTGATGTACATCAACCGGAAACGTGCGCGGTCCGATAGCCTGAAAAGGCAACGCGGTCGAAGCGGTCAACTGTGCGGCATTTCTGACCATCGGATAGTGGCTATGAAGATTTCCTTTCCTTCCTGCGCGCCCGAATACTGCGCGCCTGATCTTGCACTGACGTTTCGTGCACTCGTCGATGATCGTCCCGTGGAGTGTTCGATTACGGCGGAAGCGCTCGAAGATCACTTCGGCGCGCGCTCGCCGCGAGAGGAGGACCTGGTGCGTGCTTTCATGGCGCACCGCGCGGATATCGAGCTTGCCGCGCAACGCCTGCTGAATGCGGTTGACGGCAAACCCGTGACATTGCATAGCGGCTATTTCCGCTTTTGCAACTGAGCGGCGCTCTACGCGACGGCCCGCGCAACCTCGGACTGCATGAAATCGAGCACGGAGTGCCATAAACCGATGCAGGAGAGGGTTCAAAGCGCCACGGCTGTGTCGAGCGCGAAAGTGCGCCGCTGTTCTTCGTGCGTGTTTCGACGGCGGTTTCGGCAACACCAAGCTGTCTTCCGTGGCTGCCTATCGAGCGGATATCAAAGGGCGGTGCGTGCTCGTATGCGCACGACGATCTGCGCAGCCATTGGCCGAAGGCGTTTGCGCCGTCCGTGCGAACGCTCCACGGTGCCAGGGGCTGAAGCCCGCCCGCGCGCACATCACCCGGTTCCCCCCGCGAGCGCGCGAGCCGCGCGTCGCCGTGCATCGATGAGGCCATACCACATGTTCAGCTCCATCGACTGTCAGTAGCGCAGATAGCGTTGCCGGACTGGCCGGAACGCATCTGCTTCGCGAGTCATCGCGCTCCGGAGCGCCAAAGGTGCGTCGCCGCGCCCGATTGCCTGCCATGTTGCGCCCGAGCCGATCGCATCGCGCGTCGCTGCGAAATCGAAAACCTGTGGATACAGCGCGTGCAGGGTTGCGACGAGCGACACACCAAGGCGGCCCGGCATCCGTTGGGATTGCGTTGCCACGATGCGGACGCCGTGGCAGAGCTGGCCGCGATACGTGGACTCGGTCGGCACGAAATCGACGGGTCCGAAGCGGGCCTCGTCAAGCACACCGTTCAGAGCGGCAGCGAGTTTCGCGCCGTCGATCCATGGCGCGCCGATCCATTCGAACGGATGAGGCGTGCCGCGTCCCACGCTCACATCTGTGCCTTCGAGTAGCGCGACATCCGGATAAAGATCGAGCGCGGGCAGGGTGCGAAGGTTGGGCGAAATGGGCAGCCAGCCGAGACCCGTATCGGCGAAGTGCATGGAACGCAAGTAGCCTTCCATCGGCACGATGCGCAGGTCTGCGCCGATATGGCGTGCGTCGTTGAACAGGCCTGCGAGTTCGCCAATCGTCATGCCGTGTTGCAGCGGCAACGGGAAATAGCCCGTGAAGCTTTCATGCCCGGCGTCCAGCGCCGGCCCGCCGAAGCGGTCCGCGCCCAGCGGATTGGGCCGGTCGAGTACGATCAGCGGAATATGCGCGGCGGCGGTCGCTTCGAGCGCGTAGCCCAGCGTCGTCTCGTACGTAAAGAAGCGCACGCCGGCGTCCTGCAGGTCGAACACGAGCGCGTCGAGGCCGTCGAGCGCGCCGGGCGGAAAGCGTTTCGTCTTTCCATACAGGCTATGCACGACGAGGCCGCTCGATCCATCGATGCTGTCGCCTACTGCTTCGTCTGCGTCGATGTCGAGTCCGTGTTCGGGTGAAAAAAGCCTGACCAGTGTGACAGCCGGCGCGTGCAGCAGCACATCGACTGTGCGCTGACCGTGCGCGTCGAAACCGGTGCGATTCGTGACGAGACCGATCCGCATGCCCGCAAGCATGCCGAACTGTCGTGCGGCGAGCACGTCGATGCCCGTGCGCACGGGACCAGCTGCAACAGGCGGGCGCGCAGCCTGTTCGAGCGCATGGTGCGAATCCGGCAGTGCGACGGCGATTTGCTGCGGCGACACTGGCCCGACACCGCTCGACAGCAATGCGAGCGTCTGCGCACGCAACGCGGCGGCGTCGCCGCCATTTATCGCATGAACGCGGTTCGTCAACACGATCAGAAAGCGCCGTGTCACAAAGTCGATCCAAAGCGCAGTTCCCGTGAAGCCGGCGTGGCCGATGGCGCCGATGGGCGGCAGACGGTATCGATTGGCAACGAGCGGCGCGTCGAGTTCCCAGCCCAGGCCTCGCCATGGCGGCGAGGCGTCAGCCGTGAGCGGCACCGCCATCCGATCGATGCTTTCTTCACGGAGAATGCGAGCGCGATGGAATCTGGTACGCGCCGCACCGTCGGTGTCCGCAAGCCCGCCGCGCAGCAGCATGCGTGCGAAGCGCGCCAAATCGGCCGCCGTGGAAAAAAGGCCCGCATTGCCCGCGACGCCTCCGAGCGCACTCGCGAGAGGATCATGAACGCGTCCCTGGCGCATGCCGTGTGGATCGGGCGTCGTCGGTGCGGCGCGCGCGGCACGCGCGGGATTGGGTGTGAAGCCGGTGTCCGTCATGCCCAGGGGCGCGAATATGAACTTGCGGCAATACGCGTCGAACGGCATACCCGAGACGCGCGCGACGAGCACGCCGAGTACGACGAAGTTGACGTCGCTATAGAGGATGCGCGCGTCCGGCGCAGCGACAGGCGAGATACCGGCGATGTTGCTCAGGAGCGCCGCCGGCGTTGCGCGATGCGATGCTTGTCCGAGACCGGGCGGTTCGGCGGGCAAGCCGGACGTATGGGTCAGCAGTTGTTGCACCGTGATCTGCGCCTTGCCGTGCGCGCCGAATGCGGGCCAGTAACGGGCGACAGGTGCGGCGAGGGCCAGCTTGCCGCGCTCGGCGAGTTGCATGACAGCAGTCGTCGTTGCCACGACCTTGGTCAGCGACGCGAGATCGAACACGGTGTCGGCCGTCATCGGCTCGATGCGTGGACGCAGCATGCGGTTGCCGACAACCCATTGCGCTGATATTCCGTCGACCGTGCCGGCGAGGATGACCGCTCCTGGAATGCGGCCGTCGGCAATCTCACCCGATGCGATCTGCAAAAGCACGGCGCGCGCCGGCTCGTCGAACAGCGGCGCATCGGCTCGTGCAGGGGCGGCAGCCGCCCACGCGATCCACGCAAACGCAACCAGTGACCTCAGTGCGGTAATTGCGCAGGATCGTAACGATTGCGGGGATTCCATAACATCCACCCATCCGTATGCTCGGCATCGGCGGCATCGATCTGCGCGCGAATCTCGTCCGCATCGAAGTCGCGGTGATCGAACGCGTAGTCGCGAAAGGCCTGCAGCCACGGGCGAAACCGCACCCCCGGCAGCCCGGTCCGACGCTGCGCTTCAGCGAGCGAGCGGCGCACGATCTGTCCCGGATCGGCAGTCGGCTTCGTGCATCCGGGCAACCCCCAGGTGAAGCCGGACGGATAGAGCATCGGCGAAATATAGTCGAGCGGCGCGCCGAGCGTTTCGAGTTGCTGGCCAATCGCAGTGTCGTCGAGATTCCAGCATACGTAGCCGAAAATATCGGCGGCAACGAAAACGTTGTAGGGCGCGAGCCGTGCCCGCGCGGCCTCTAAAAACCCCGCGATGGCGGCCGTGCGATTTGCTCTCGTATTCGGTTCGCTGAACACCAGTCCCGGTGCGTCCGGAAAGCGCACGTAATCAAACTGGATTTCGTCGAAACCGAGGCGCGCTGCTTCTTCCGCGACGTCGAGATTGTGCGTCCAGACTTCCCGGCGGAACGGATCGACCCATTGCAGCTTTTCCCGATCCCGCCAGACGTCACCCTGGGCGTTCCGAACGGCCCATTCGGGATGAGCGCTGGCGAGCGGGTCGTCCTTGAATACGACGATACGCGCGATCAGATACAGGCCTTCCTGATGCAGAGTCTGCAGCAGCGCGGCCATGTCGCGGACAAGGGGTGCGGGCGTTGGCGCATTCGCCGCCGCCCCCGCCATTTCACGCGCTTCGCTCGGATACGAAGTCAGGCCGCGGTCGCCTTTTGCGTCGATCACAAGGGTGTTGATACCGTTCGTTTCCTTGAGGGCAACGGCCGCGTTGCGCAGGCTCGCCGTCGCCACGCCATAGGTGGACAGATAGACGCCTCGGGCGCGAAACGGTGTCAGCGCGACGATCAGCGGCTCGCCGGAAGTGGCGGTGACGGCTGTCGAGCGGTAGCCGGGCGCACGCGCTGCGACAACCCGGACACGGTCGGCGCTGACAAAGGCGCCGTTGACGTCGGCATACTGAGGTTTGCCGTCTAGCGTCACTGTAGCGTGCGGTATTGGCCGATGCGTCGCCTCGTCGACGACCACACCCTGCACCTCGAACGCCGCGCGTGTTGGCGAGATGCCGATGCAGACGAGTAGCGTGGCGCAGAACAGAAGGATGCGCGCGCTCTTCATCGGCGAACCTCCGCTGCCTGATCCGCTGGTGTCGCGGGCTCGCCGAGCAGGCGGCCGAGTATGCGCGGCGTGACGTCATCGACCATCAGGAAGCGGGGCAGCGCCATCAGCGGCGAAGAGCGGCTCACGCGTTGCGCATTCAGCGTGAACGCCGCCATATAGCCGAGCCTGCTCGCAATGCGCATCAGGTCGTCGTCGTACACGCCGAAAGGCCAGGCGAGCATATCGACGTGTTCTCCGAGTCTCGACTCGATCAGTTCGCGCGAATGTTGCAACTGCATGCTGGCGAAACGCTCGAATTCGGCCGGCGCCAGGCGCCGCCGCTCGACGTGAAGGTTCGGATGCCACCAGGTGTGCGATTGAACGTCGAACAGTCCTGTGCCCCGCAAGGTCCGCAATTGTTCCCAGGTCAGCGCATACGATGCGTTCGAGATTGCAGATGGATAGACGAACAGCGTGATGGGCAGCTGCTCGCGTTGCGCAATCGGCAGCAGCCTTTGGTAGACCGACGCATGGCCGTCATCGACGGTCAGCGCGACAGCCTTGCGCGGCAGCGTCGCGGCAGGATTGCGCAGCCATGTCACGATCGCGCGCAACGGTACGATTTCGTACCCGTGCTCTTTCAGGAAACGAATCTGCGCTTCGAAGGTCGCGACGCGCACGGTCATCGAATCGTCGGCCGTATCCGAGAAGCGGTGATAGACCAGAATCGCCACGGCCGAAACGGTCTCAGGCGTGCCCTGCACTGCGAACGCCGTGGGCGAGGCCAGCAGCGATAGCGTCATCGTCGCGATCGCGACCAGCAGGACAATCGCAGTGCCGCGGTATGTCGCAAATGACCCCTCCCGCTGACGTGCGCGAACGTGGACGCTCATGCGAGGTCCCGCTGCCAGTCACCACGCGCGGCAACGCTGGCGTGATGCTTCGGCGGGCGCACGATCATGCAGTCGGTGGTGAGCAGCAGCGATGCTACAGAAATGGCGTTCTGCAATGCGGTGCGCGCCACCTTGACGGGGTCGACGATCCCTCGCGCGATCATGTCGCCGTAGTCGCCGTGGGCGGCATCGTAGCCGAACGCGTCGTCGGCCTGTGCGACGGCGTGCACGACGGCCTGGGCATCAGCACCGGCGTTTTGCGCGATCTGGCGCAGCGGCGAGGCGAGCGCTTCGTACACGATTCTGGCGCCGAGTTTCTGCGGCTGCGTGTCGCCGTGATGTTCGAGAACCCTGCGCGCGCGCAGCAAGGCAACGCCGCCGCCCGGCACGAAACCTTCCTCGACGGCGGCACGCGTCGAATGCAGCGCGTCTTCGAAGCGGTTCTTGCGTTCGCGCAGCGCGGTTTCGGTCGCGGCGCCGACGCGGATCACGGCGACACCGCCCGAGAGTCGCGCGAGCCGCCGGCTGAGCGTGTCGCGTTCGTGCGCATCCGCCGTGGCGTCGATGCGCTTTTTCAGGCCGGCGATGCGTTCCGCCATGCGTGCATGCTCCACGTTCCCGGCGACGATGGTTGTCGCCTCGCGCGTGATTTCGACGCGCCGCGCGGTGCCGAGGTCATCGATCGTGGCGTTCTCCAGCGTGCGTCCCGTCTGTGCGGAAATGACCGTGGCGCCCGTCAGGGCAGCGAGGTCAGCCAGCTGCTCGGTGCGGTTCTGCCCGAAGCCTGGCGAGCGGATCGCGCATGACTTGAAGGTGCCGCGCAGATAATTGACAACCAGCGTCGCGAGCGCTTCGCCTTCGATCTCGTTCGCGATGACGAAGAGGGGTTTGCTGGTTGCCATGACGGCTTCAAGTACAGGTAACAACTGCGCGATCGACGAGATGTTCATGTCGCACAGCAGCACCTTGGGTTCATCGAGCACCACCTCACGCCGGTCTTCGTCGAGAAAGAGAGGAGAGACGAGACCGCGGTCCAGCAACGTGCCGTCAACCGTTTCGAGTTCGTCGTCGAGCTTCGAACCGTCCTCGATACTGATTGCCCCTTCCTTGCCGACACGGGCAACGGCGTTCGCCACGAGCGTACCGATACTCGCATCGCCGCTTGCAGAAATCGTCGCGATCTGCCGCATTTCATCGGCGGAGGCGCATGGACGCGCGAGTCTGTGCAATTCAGCGATGACCAGCTTCCCCGCATCTTCGATGGCGCGTTTGATCGCCATCGGATCGTGGCCTGCCGTGACGCATTTGTTTCCCTCGACCATGATGGCCTGCGCAAGCGTGGTGGCCGTCGTCGTGCCGTCGCCGGCGACTTCGCTGGTGCGCGTGGCAACCTCGCGCAGCAATTGCGCGCCCATTTCCTCATAGGGATCGGTCAGGTCGACCGCCCCAGCCACGACCACGCCCGAATTAGCGACGAGCGGGGCACCGGGCACGCGCTCGACGATCACATTGCGGCCACCGGGGCCAAGCGTGACCTTGACTGCTTC
>NZ_JACFYJ010000135.1:0-18114 GCF_037126505.1 Paraburkholderia bengalensis | reverse complement strand
TTTGCTTACTTTCTTTGCGGCGGCAAAGAAAGTAAGTGCCGCCCCGCACAGGGGTAACGCCTGCGCCGCGAGGCGCTATCGCGGATGCCCGCGCAAAGGGCAAACACACAACGGCAACGCCTGCGCCGCGCAGGCGAATCGCGGATGCCAGCGAATCGGCAAACACTCAACACCAACACCCCAAGACCAAGACCAAGACAGACAAAAAACAAAGACAATCAAAAGCGAACGCAAAAACCGCCCGCGCCGCCAAGGCGCACAAAACCCGGAGACAAGCCAGAATGCCAACACCGAAACCCATCAGCCGCTACCCCGTCCCGACACCCGCCGAATGGCCCGACGACATCCGCGCCCGCATTCTCGAGGTCCAGAACAAGGCGGGCTTCGTGCCGAACGTGTTCCTGACACTCGCCCATCGTCCCGATGAATTCCGCGCCTTCTTCGCTTACCACGATGCCCTGATGCTCAAAGAAGGCGGCCTCACGAAAGGCGAGCGCGAAATGATCGTCGTCGCGACGAGCGCGGTCAATGACTGCCTCTACTGCGTCGTCGCACACGGCGCCATCTTGCGCATCTACGAAAAAGAGCCGTTGCTCGCGGACCAGATCGCCGTCAATCATCGCAAAGCCGATATCACGCCGCGCCAGAAAGCGATGCTCGATTTCGCGCTAAAAGTGTGCCGCGACTCGGCCAGCGTCGACGATGCCGACTTCGACGCGCTGCGCACGCACGGCTTCAGCGACGCCGACATCTGGGACATCGCCGCCATCACCGCGTTTTTCGGCCTGTCGAACCGCATGGCGAACGTCATCTCGATGCGGCCCAACGACGAGTTCTACCTGATGGGCCGCATCCCGCGCGAATAGCGATCGGAAAAACTACTGCTCCAGCGCCCGCGCGCGCGGCGCGAGGGGCGACGTCATCAGGCTTTCGAGCGACATCGGCCGCGCCAGATGGTAGCCCTGGCCATGGGCCGCGCCGATGTTGCGCAGCAGTTCGAGCGTCGCCTGATCCTCGATGCCTTCGGCGACGACCGTCAGTTCGAGCGACTCCGCCATCCGCACGATCGCACGCACGATCGCGCGGCTCCGCGCGCTCTGCGTGAGTTCCAGCACGAACGACTTGTCGATCTTCAGCCCGCTGAAGCGATACTGGTGCACATAACTCAGCGATGAAAAGCCCGTGCCGAAGTCGTCGAGCACGACGGACATGCCGCTGTCAGCGAGACTTTGCATCGTGTTGCGCGCAAGATCCGGCTCGGCCACGAGCGCGCCTTCCGTCAATTCGAGCGAAATGCGCGACGGGTGCACGCCATAGCGTTCGAGCAGCATGAGCAGTTCGTCGGCGAACTCGGGGCGCGTGATGCTATAGCTCGACAGATTGACCTGCACGGGCGGCCAGTCGAGATACTCGGGCTGCGCCAGAATTTCGGCAACGCGCGTGAGCATGTACATATCGAGACGGCCAATCAACTTGAGCCCTTCCACAGCAGGCAGAAAACGGCCCGGCGCCCAGACCTCGCCGTTCGGCTGCCGCCAGCGGATCAACGCTTCCAGCGCGACCAGCTTGCCGGTGTCGATATCGACAATAGGCTGGAAATACGGCACCAGTTCGTCGTTGCGCTTGAGCGCATTGCGCAGCGCGCCCTCCGTTTCGATCTGGTCCGACAGTTCACGGCGCATCTGCTGGTTGAATACCGCGAAGCTGTCGCGGCCGCGATTCTTCACGCGATACATGGCGGCATCGGCGTCGCGCAGCAGATCGGCAGGCTTCAGATGGTAGGCGCCGTCCGCGCTCACCACGCCGACACTGCATGAAGAGAAAACCGTGTGCTCGCCGATGTTGAACGGCGCATCGAACGCCGCGAGAATGCGCTCGGCAAGCGACAACACCGTCTGCAGATTTGCGCCGGGCACGACGACGGCGAACTCGTCGCCGCCTAACCGCGCGAGCAGATCGTCGCGCCGCAGGCATTCGCGCAGACGCTGCGCCACTTCGACGAGCAGGGCGTCCCCGAACAGATGCCCGAGGCTGTCGTTGATGACCTTGAAGCGGTCGAGATCGATGAACAGCACGGACAACGGATCGCCGCGCTCGCTGTAGCGGTGCCACGCCGCTTCGAGCCGCTCGTACAGATGCGAGCGGTTAGGCAGGCCCGTCAGCGCGTCGTGATAGTTCTCGTGCAACAGACGCGCGTTGGCCGCATCGAGTTCCTGCGTGCGCGCGAGCACGCGCCCTTCGAGTTCGAGATTCGCCGCATGCTGCGCTTCCGCGACGCGCCGCCGCGACAGCGCCGTATCGATGTGACGCGACACGAAGGTCAGCAGCTCCTGATCGCGCCTGTCATAGCGCACGCTCGACGTATAGCTCTGCACGACGAGCACGCCGCGCACCACGCTGCCGTCGAACAGCGGCACGCCGAGCCACGAGCGCAAGCGGATGTTCTCGCTGTCGAACTTGATTTCGCCCGCTTCGACAAGACGCTGGGCGTCGAGCGTATCGAGCAGGCACGGCACGCGCTGGCGTATCACGTATTCGGTCAGCCCGCGCATGCGGCGGCGCGGCGCGGGCACGTCGCGCTGCATTTCGTCGATGTAATACGGGAACGACACTTCCGCTGTCGCGGGCTCATATAGCGCAATATAGAAGTTCTTCGCGGACAGCAAGCCGCCCACGATTTCATGCAGGCTGCGAAAGAACTTGCCGATATCGACCGATTGACTCGACAGCTCCGCGATTTCGAACAATGCCGCCTGCAAATGCTGCGCGCGCTCGCGCTCGGCGATCTCTTCGCGCAGCGTATCGTTCAGCCGCGAGAGTTCGGCCGTGCGTCGCGCCACTTCGTCTTCGAGCCCGACACGGTGCAGAATGCGATCGAGCGCCATCGCCACATGTCGCGCGACGACGAGAAAGAGCGCGCGGTCCTCCGCGCTGTAAATGCGCGACGCGTCGTACACCTGCATCGTCACCATGCCGAACACTTCATCCGATGCGTTCTTCAGCGGCGCGCCCATCCAGAACTTCGGACGATGTCCGACGCAATGAAAGCGCCCCGCCGCCGACGCCTCGATGATGCCCTTCTCGTCGATCAGCAGCGGCTGGCCCGTCGTCAGCACGTGGCCCGTCAGCGACAGGCATTCGGGGTCGACGACATCCATGTGATTCGTGTCGACGGT
Organism: Paraburkholderia bengalensis; assembly: GCF_037126505.1. NCBI lineage: Bacteria > Pseudomonadati > Pseudomonadota > Betaproteobacteria > Burkholderiales > Burkholderiaceae > Paraburkholderia > Paraburkholderia bengalensis. The sequence goes on along the minus strand of NZ_JACFYJ010000135.1, from coordinate 14,938 downwards.
CTCCGTGTCGATCAGATCGATGTAGTACGGGTAAGTGACTCCTCCCGTTTCCCGGTCGTAAAGCGCGAGGTAGAAGTTTTCCGCGTCGATCAGCGTGCCGAGACGCTCGTGGATGGCCTGCAGGAATTCGCCGCGTTCGCTGATCGAGCTGGCGAGATACGCAATGTCGTACAGCACGCGCTGCACGTTTTGCGCGCGCACCAGCGCATCGGCCTGCATCTGTTCGCCGATGGCACGCGCCAGCGCGCCAAAGCGCGCGTCCGTCGCGAACGATGCCGGCGCCAGCAGCCAGCCGAGCGCCAGCTCGCTGCGGCCCGTGGGCCACGCGAACCAGCCGCGCTCGACGCAGGCGTCGTGCAGCATCGCGGGCACGATCGTGCGCGGCCAGTCGAAGCGCGTCGCGCCTTCGCGCACGAGCTCGAGATGCTGGCCCGCGCGATACCACGCCCATGGCGCGCCGCTCGCGTCCACCGCGCGCGCCGCCTCGTCGATCGGTTGCGCTCCCGTCCCGTCTGCCGACAGATCGGCATTCCACATAAGTCAGCCCCTCGCGCCGTCCGTAGTTGGTTTTTTCATCGTCCGCGACCGCAGCCGGCGCGCGAGCGCGTGGCTCCGATGCAAGGCTGTTATAACGACGAAAGGGACCGCAAACTTGATGTATCTGTCCCGCAAAAATGTCGGGCGGATGAAATGAAAACGTTTGCGCCGATCCCTTTCCGATCCGGTTTTGCCCTGATTGCTGCGGAACGGCAATTGCTGCTTTGCTGACGAACGCGCCGCCGTGCATGGCCCTATGTCCCCCTTTTACCCTTCACTTGCGCGGCGCATCAGTCGAGGAGCAGACATGCAAGCACACACGAAGGGCGCCGTCCGTACCGATGTGTTCAAGCTCGGCCCGCGCGATTGGGTGCCGAACAATGCGCACTTGCCCGTGATCCTGTACCGCGACGTGCTGGACAGTAAAGGCGACGCCGACGGCGACAAGCTCGCCGACGCCTTCGAAGCGATGTTCGAACGCAACGGCTGGCCGCCGAAGTGGCGCAACGGTATTTTCGACTACCACCACTTTCACTCGTCCGCGCACGAGGTGCTCGGCATTGCGGGCGGAACGGCCGACGTAATCGTGGGCGGCCCAGGTGGGCGCGTCGTTCATCTGGAAGCGGGCGACGTGATCCTGCTGCCGGCGGGGACGGGGCACTGTCTGGAATCGTCGAGCGGACCGCTCAATGTGGTCGGCGCCTATCCGCCGGGCCAGCAATGGGACATCCGGCGCGACGCGCTCACCGACAAGGAACGCGCCGCAATGGAAGCGCTGCCCTTTCCGCACAGCGATCCCGTACTCGGCGCACAAGGCCCGCTGATCGCGAACTGGCCAGGCGCCGCGTGAGCGTGTCACCGTTGCCGGCACGCTGCATCGCCATGGTGCAGCGTCAGTGCTGCAAGCCCCAGCGCCGCACCGTGACGCGTTCCAGCGTGTCGAACACGAGATGCTCGACGATCAGCCCGATCGCGATGACGGCCGCGAGGCCCGCGAACACGCGATCCGTATAAAGCTCGTTGCGGTTCTGAAAGATGTACCAGCCAAGTCCGCCGTTGCCGCTGCTCGCGCCGAACACGAGTTCGGCCGCGATCAGCGTGCGCCACGCGAAGGCCCAGCCTACTCGCAGCCCCGCGAGAATCGACGGCAGCGCGGCGGGCACGAGTATCAGCACGACATGGCGCAGCCCCGTGAGCCCGTAGTTGCGGCCGGCCATGCGCAAGGTTGCAGGGACGGCGCGGAAACCCGCGTACGTATTGAGCGCGAGCGGCCACAGCACGGCATGCACGAGCACGAACAGGAGGCTGCCCGTGCCCAGGCCGAACCACAGCAGCGCAAGCGGCAGCAGCGCAATGGACGGCAACGGATTGAACATCGCGGTCAGCATCGACAGCAGATCGCGCCCCACGCGCGTCGACACGGCTAGCGACGTCAGCACGAACGCCAACGCAACGCCGAGCAGGTAGCCGCGCAACAGCACCGACATCGATACGGCCGTCTTCTGCAGCAGCTCGCCCGATGCGATCCCCTGCACGAAGGCCGCGAACGTCGCGCCGAAGGTGGGCAGCAGCAGGTCGTTGTCGATCGCGCGCGCGGCGATTTCCCATGTGGCGATCAGCACCAGCGCGATGATCGACTTGCTGAGCCACGACTGGTTCGCAAGACGTCGGCCGAGCGGCAACGGCGCTTCGACGGAAAGCTCGCCGACGGGTTCGAGCGGCCGCTCGTACTCGGGGCGCACGGGCGGCAGGAACGAGGAAGGCGTGCTCATCGGACGGACTCCGTTGGTTCGAACAGCAGCCGGTGAATCTGCGCGACGCGCTGCTGGAAATCGCTGCGGCCAAAGCTGTCCTGGGTGAACTGATGGCTGTTGAGTTCGGCGCGCACGCGGCCCGGATGCGGCGACAGCAGCAGAATGCGGCTACCGACGATCAACGCTTCCTCGATCGAATGCGTGACGAACAGCAGCGTGAAGCGCACTTCTTCCCATAGACGCAGCAGCTCCTCCTGCATCTTGCGGCGCGTGAGCGCATCGAGCGCGGCGAACGGTTCGTCCATCAGCAGCACGCGCGGCTGCATCGCGAGCGCGCGCGCAATCGCGACGCGCTGCTTCATGCCGCCCGACAACGTATGCGGATAGGCATCGGCAAATGCGGCAAGACCGACCTTGTCGAGATAGTGCTGCGCGCATTCTTTTGCCTCCGCGCGACTCAGCTTCTTTGCCGCCCGCAGCGGGAACGCGATGTTCTCCAGCACCGTCTTCCACGGCGGCAACTGATCGAACTCCTGAAACACGACAATGCGATCCGCGCCTGGTTCACGCACCGCTTCGCCATCGAGCGCGATCGTGCCCGACACCGGCTTGATGAAACCGCCGACGGCTTTGAGCAATGTCGACTTGCCGCAGCCGGAAGGACCGAGCAGCACGAAGCGGTCGCCGCCATAGACGTCGAAGCTGACCTCGTGCGTCGCGCGCACCACGCGCTCGCGCGCGCGGTATTCGAGGCTCACGCGATCGACGGCAAGAAGACGGCTCGAATGCACGGCCGCGTTCTGTGCATCGAGCCCGGGTGGTTCGGGAAATATCACGGAAGGATTCGCGACCATCAGCGCGCTCCCTCGAATTGAACTGCTTGCGACATGGCTTTCACGATGACGGCACCGCATGAGCAAAACCACAACATACGGCGAGCGGCCCCGCGCACCAACCAATGAAAAAGCATATTCAATGCTGTGTCATGCATAAGCGCTGTAAATCGCGCTATGACCGCGCCTGCGTCCCCTTTAGCGTTGCCATCTCCGCTCGCGCAAAAACAGAAAACCCGCTGAAATAGCGGGTTTTCGTGTGATGCGAAGTCTCGACGTTCAACTGCCCGCGGCTGTCGCCGGGTCATCGAAGAAGTAGTCCTTCCAGGATTTCGGCTCGTTGCGGATCACGCCAACGCGGTACATGAACTGCGCGAGCGCGAACGTATTTTGCGGCGCGGTCTTGAACTGCACCTGTGGATCGCGGATCACGGATAGCAGCAGATTGCGATCCGTCTTCGCCTGATTCACGCGAATGTAGATATCGGCAGCGGCTTCCGGATTGGCAGTGATGAAACGCGCGGCATCGGCGAGTCCATTGACGAAGGCGCGATAGGTCTTCGGATTCTCGCTGCGAAATTTTTCCGTTGCGTACAGCACGGTCGCCGAACCCGGCCCGCCCAGCACGTCGTATGAGTTCAGCACGATATGCGCTTTCGGATTGGCAGCGAGTTCCTGTTCCTGAAACGGCGGATTGCCGAAATGCCCCGTGATCTCCGTGCCGCCCGCGATGATGGCGGCGGCGGCATCGGGATGCGGAACCGCCTGCGTCAGCTTGTCGAGGCGGTTGTAGTCCTTGTCGCCCCAACGCTTCGCGGACGCAAACTGCAATACGCGCGATTGCACGGACACCGTGACGGCGGGCAGCGCGATGCGATCCTTGTCGGTGAAGTCGGCGATCGTCTTCACGTTGGGATTGTTCGAGACGAGGTAGTACGGCAGATTGCCGAGCGACGCGACGCCCTTCACGTTCTGCTTGCCGTGCGTGCGGTCCCAGATCGTCAGCAGCGGACCGACGCCCGCGCCCGCGACATCGATCGAGCCCGACAGCAGCGCGTCGTTGACGGCCGAACCGCCCGACAGCTTCACCCAATCGACCTTGATGTCGAGGCCTTCCTTGCGCCCTTCCTTCTCGATGAACTGCTGGTCGCGCGCAACGTTCAGCATCAGATACACAATGCCGAACTGCTCCGCGACGCGAATATGGCCTTCGGCGCGCGCATCGGGCGGCACGGCCAGCGCCGCCGCACCCAGCGACAAAGCGAGCACCGTCGCAGCGAAACGGCGGGCGAAAGAAGGCCGCGCCGCGGCGGCCGGGCGAATGGAAAACTGCATGGAAACTCCGCGGATCGAAAGTCGGAAAGAAAGAGAACCTGAGTGCTCAGAACGGCACGTCGCCTTCGATCGTCGTGCGGTACAGCTTGCGCCGCAAATGATCGGGCGTGCCCGCGGCAAGATGCATCAGCGAGCGGTTGTCCCAGAACACGAGATCGTGCTCGGCCCATTGGTGACGATAGATATGCTCGTCGCGCACGCTATGAGCGAAGAGCGCCTCGAGCAGTTCGCGGCTTTCGTCTTCGGGCAAGCCCTCGATGTGCGTCGTGAAATGCTCGCTGACGAACAGCGCCTTGCGGCCCGTTTCCGGATGCGTGCGCACGATGGGATGCACGACGGGCTTCACCTCGGCAATCTGCCCGGCCGTCAGGTTGGGCCGCCACGGACTGCGTTTTTGCAGTTCCGCGTATTTCGCGAGATACGTATGCCCCGCTTTGCGCCCTTCGACTGCGCTGCGCAAATGCGCGGGCAACGTGTCCCACGCCAGATGCATGTTTGCGAACAGCGTGTCGCCGCCTTCGGGCGGCAACTCCTGCGCATGCAGCAGCGAGCCGAGACTGGGCTTTTCCTTGTACGACAGATCCGAATGCCAGAAGTGGCCAGCATCGCCGAGTCCGATCGGCTGGCCGTTTTCGCGGATATTCGACACGATCAGCACTTCCGGATAGCCGGGCAGCTGAAATTGATGCAGCACGTGAATCTGCAGCGGTCCGAAGCGGCGGCTGAATGCGATGTGCTGCTCGGGCGTGATCCGTTGATCGCGGAACACGAGTACGTGATAGTCGAGATGCGCGCGATGAATGCGCGCGAAATCCTCCGCGCCAAGCGGCTGGCTCAAATCAAGACCGAGCACTTGCGCACCGACGGGCGCGTCGAATGGAACGATCTCGAGCGACGGTTGCGCGCCAGCGGAATGCGCTTTCGATGTCATGGGAGAAAAAGACGAAATGGGGGTGCTCACGCTGAATGTTCTTTGAGGTAGCGGCGATGGGTTGAATCTACGGCGCACGCCCGGGGCCGTCAACGAAGCAAATCCCATACTCATATCTGCCGCAGCGATAAACAGCCTGCTAGCCTGGAGAGCGGCGCTTGCCGCCCGCCTCTTGTGTGAGCCCGCTGCGCACAGTATTTGCTAGATTTCTGCCTCGGCTCACCCATTCGCGCGAACCTGCACAGCGGCACCGCTCGCTAGCGCACACACGTCGGCTGACGGGCACGAGAACTTCGGGCTAACATCGGTAACCGGCCTTCGCCGGCTCAGGGGTCTCGCACGAGTATGCAAAAGGACTTCATCTCTTCGATTGCCGTGCTGGCCGCGGTGGGAACGGGACTCAGCTGCGCGCCGGCGTTCGGGCTCGATCTCGATGGACAACTCGTGTGCAAGACCGACGCGCACGCATTCATCCAGCCGCTCCTCGACGATCAGTACATCGATCCCAATCCGATGCGCGTCGAGTCCAATTCCGTCAATGCATTTCGTCCGAAGCGCGGGCGCGATCTCACTGCATTCGGCTTTCACGTCTACGCGGTGCTCGGCTATCAACGCGACGATTCAATCTTCAGACAAGGCAGCGGCAAGGTAGAAGCCGATTCGATTTATGGCGTCGTCGTCTCGGGCCCGTCGGACTCCGTGCGCGTGCGCGTTCAGCAGGCGGGCAGCGAAGCCACCGTCAAACAGGTTCTGCCATTCGTGCTCACCGCCATCGTCTGCAGCGCCGGTTGAGGGTGTTGTTATTCGCGCATTTGGTGCATGCGTGCCATCAAACGGCCACTCAAGTTTCGCTAATCTTTTCCGCGCAATGCGTGCGTAGCGGGCTGGTCGCGCATCGCTTTTCGTAAGCATGACGCCGATTATTTCGATTTGATGACGTATTCACGCGGCTGCGCGTAACAGTCTCCTGCAGCAACACTGCGTTCAATCGAACCCCGCGTTTTCCTATACTCGCCAGGCTGTTTTATCACTCACTGTCTGGATTCGCTGGAGCAGAACTCATGAAAAAAATCCCCGCCGCCGTTGCGGTGCTCGGCGCCCTCGCCGCCACAACCGCACATGCGCAAAGCTCGGTCACGCTGTACGGCATCATCGACGCGGGTCTCATGTACACCAACAACGTGCAGAAGGGCGGCGCGAGCGGCTCGCTGTTTCAGGCGACGAGCGGCACCATCAACGGCAGCCGCTTCGGCCTGCGCGGCGCCGAAGATCTGGGCGGCGGCTACAAGGCGATCTTCGTGCTCGAAAACGGCTTCAACGTGCAGAACGGCACGCTCGGCCAGCACAGCCGTCTGTTCGGCCGCCAGGCTTTCGTGGGCCTGAGCAGCAGCACGCTCGGCACGATCACGCTGGGCCGTCAGTACGACTCGCTCGTCGATTACGTCGCGCCGCTGTCGGGCACGGCCGGCACGTTCGGCGACACGGGCTTTGCTCACCCGTTCGACAACGACAACCTGAACCACTCCGTGCGGATGAACAACGCCGTCAAGTACGCGAGCAACAATTACGCGGGCTTCAAGTTCGGCGCGTTGTACGCGTTCTCGAACAGCACCGACTTCGCGATGAACCGTGCGTATAGCGCGGGCGCGAGCTATCAATGGGGTGCGTTGAACGTCGCGGCCGGCTACCTGCAGATCAACGGCTCGAATAGCGCGACCAACACAAGCGGCGCAATCGACACGGCCGAATCCGCTGCAAACGGCACCGGCGGCTTCCAGGTTGGCGCGGGCGTCGAGCGCGTGTTCGGCGCGGGTATCAACTACGCATTCGGTCCCGCCGTGGTCGGCTTCGTGTACACGAACAGCCACTATCAGCAGTCGGCTGCGTTCGGCATGACCAACGGCTCGATGCACTTCGACAACTATGAACTGAACGCGAAGTATGCGCTGACGCCTGCCGTCACGTTCGGCCTGACGGACACATACACGGACGGCCACACGAGCGGCTCGGCCAAGTTCGGTACCGATCCGAAGTTCAACCAGGTCAACGCGCAGGCCATCTACGCGTTCTCGAAGCGCACGGACGTCTACGCCGAAGCGATGTATCAGCACGCGATCGGCCAGGGCTACGTCGCGTTCATCAACACGTCGGGCGGCGCGTCGTCGACGGCCAACCAGGTTGTCGCAACGGTGGGCATGCGCCACCGCTTCTAGGCAACGCTTGCAGGCCAACGCGTCTTTCTCCGCGCCTTGCGTATCGAGCCCGCCGCACGTTTCGTGCGGCGGGCTTTTTTACGCATGGTGCACGGCAAGCTGCGGGCATCGTTGTACGACGCGGAAGGATGCCTTCCAGCTACGCCCGTTTTTCCCGCGAGAAGCGATCCGTAGACTTCATCTGCCGGCTCATGCAACACCGCCGGCATCCACGGATCGCCATTGGGAGAACGTTTTGAAGTCCACCGTCGCCGCCGCCGTCGCCACTCTGACCGCGGCCCTGTTTGCCGCCGCACCTGCCCTCACTCACGCGCAGGAACCCAGCACCCGTCTCACGCGCGCGCAGGTGCGTCAGGAACTCGCCGATCTGGCGTCGGTCGGCTATAGCGCGGGGGGCGGCGAAGACCCGACCTATCCCGCGAAGACGCAGGCCGCGATGCAGCGGCTCACGGAAAAACGCGCGGCTCAGTCCGCGTATGGCGCGGGCGTGTCGGGCTCTTCACAGTCCGGTTCGGCGCGCGCCGCCGAGCAGTGACATCGCGATGCGTGCGCGGCTTCCTGCGACGCAGCGCGCGCAGCCGCATTGTTGAAGCGTATTCGTCAGACAAAATACGCACACGCCACGATTGTGCGTCACACGCGCAAATATACCGATCGACACCGCTTCTCCGCGCAACTGCGCGCATTTCCCCCTGCCGTTGAGCGCTTAAGCAACACGACGGCCGTGCGGCATTGACATCAAAACAACGATTAGACCGTGATCTCGGTCCGGCTTTGTGCATCGCACCATAATTTTGACTATAGTGGTGGGAAGACACGCCTTTCGCGCACGCGAAAGTGCCGACTGATCACGGATAGTCCGCCGCGAAGCGGACACCAGCCCGCCGCAGCCCCTCACGGGCTCGCGGCGCTCAGGCGAGGAGAAATCACGATGTTCGATGCCGAAATCGCCGCAAAACTGCTTAACCGCTGGACGGTCAGACCGCCCTCCGCGCAATGCGACAGCTACCTCGATTTGCTGCGCGAAGGCAATCTGCGCTTTACCCATCAAATGGGCAGCGTGACGCCGGGCGGCGTCGCAACGGAGCGTCTGTTCGATCTCGAATCGCTGGTGTTCGCCGACGGTTCGCGCGCGCTGCGTCTGCGCACGCCGGGCGCCGCGCCCGCATGGACGCAGTGGGCCGCGTTCGAACCGCCCGCCTCACAGGCAGGCGCATCGGCCGGGGCGCCGTTGGTGCACACGCCCTGCGCGCTCGAGGCACCCGAGCGCTGAGCGGTTGCGCTGACTCACTACGCTGATTGTTCGCGCCGGCGTCTGTGCCGGCACTTCATCTGGCCGCGTTGATCCGCTCGATCAGCGCCATCGCAGCGGCAGGGTTATGCGCCTTGTACCCGCTGATCACATAGATAAAGACGTCGCGCGCCTTCTTCGGCGCGGCGTCAGCATAGGTGTCGAGGCCGTCGGCTACGCCGCCCGACGCCCACGTCTGCGCGCGCTCGAGCCATTGATCGAGCAACTTCTTTGTATAGCCGAGTGGATTCTTTTCTTCCGTGCCCATGATGCGCGCGTAGACGAACGACGCCGTCGGGTCGGCGATCTGCGGATACTTCGAGTCGCCCGCGACGACGATCGCCACATCATGCTTGCGCGCGAGTGCGACGAACGCCTCGTTGCAAAAGCTCTCGTGACGGACTTCGACGGCGTGGCGCAACACGTATCCGTCTACTTTCGCGGGCAACAGTTCGAGAAAGCTGCCGAAGTCGTCGGCGTCGAACTGTTTGGTCGGCGGGAATTGCCAGTTGATCGGGCCTAGCTTCGTCTTCAGCTCGAGCACGCCGCTCGCCACGAATCGGTCGATGGAATCGCGCGCTTCCGCCAGCACGCGCCGATGTGTCGCAAAACGCGGAGCCTTCAGCGCGAACACGAAGTCGTCAGGGGTTTCGTCGTGCCACTTCGCGAAAGTCGCGGGCTTTTGCGACCCGTAGAAAGTGCCGTTGATTTCGATTGTCGTGAGCTGCCGGCTCGCGTATTCGAGTTCGCGCTTTTGCGCGAGCCCTTCCGGATAGAACACGCCGCGCCAGGGTTCGAAGGTCCAGCCACCAATCCCGACACGAATTCGCGTTGCGTCTGCATTCTTTTTTCGAGTAACCATGTTCACGCCTTGGCGCGGCCCGCGATGGAGCCGATGATGCAGAGCATAGACGATGTATGGCGTCATTTCCGCCCCGGCGCCCGGGCACGGCATGCGGACGACGCACGCGCCCGCAGCAGACGACGGCTGCGGGCGCCCCGCAAAGTCAAACGAACGGCAGCGAAATGGCCGCTCTTTTTGCTGCAACGCGACGACGCTCAGAACGCCGAACGCACGACGCCGCCGTCGGCGCGCAAGGCAGCGCCATTGGTTGCCGACGACAACTCCGAGCACACGTACACGACCATGTTTGCGATTTCTTCGGGGGTCGTAAAGCGCTGCAGGATCGAAGTGGGCCGCGCTTCCTTGAAGAACTGCTTCTCGAAGGCTTCGAAACTTTGTCCGCCCGAGAGCTTGTCGACGAACTCCTCGACGCCTTCCGAGCTGGTCGGGCCAGGCAGCACGCTATTGACCGTTACCCCCGTGCCCGCGCAGGTTTCCGCGAGACCGCGCGACAGCGCGATCTGCGCCGTCTTCGTCAAGCCGTAGTGAATCATCTCGGTCGGAATCTGGACGCCGCTCTCGCTGCTGATGAACACGACGCGCCCCCAGTTCTTCTGCTTCATGCCGGGCAGATAGGCGCGCGACAACTGCACGCCCGACATCACGTTCACATTGAAAAAGCGCAGCCATTCTTCGTTGGAGATTTCTTCGAACGGCTTCGGATCGAAAATCCCCATGTTGTTGACGAGAATATCGACGCTCGGAAAACGCTCGACGAGCTGCGCCACCTGCGCGGGATCGGCGACGTCGCCCGCGAAGCCCTGCACGGAGGCATTGGGCACTTTTGCGCGCAGCGTGTCGATCGCCTGATCGACGGACTGCTGCGAGCGTCCATTGAGGATCACGCTCGCGCCTTCACGCGCGAGACCAACTGCAATCGCGTGGCCGATCCCTTTGGTCGAGCCAGAAACGAGCGCTAGCTTGTTGCTGATCTTGAGATCCATCTGGTTTCCTTTCAAACATTGGGAAAGTGCCACGCACGCGCGGCGCGCATGGCGAAGGGGTACTCGCGAGTGTAGAGCGGCAGATGGGATCTTGCAGACGGAAGGTCGGAAATTCGCGGCCAAGCTTTCTCCGCACAGGCCTTGGAGGAACGCGAGCGAGATTTTCCAATCGGGACTAGCATCCGACAGACATTCGCGTAGCGCGCGGCGACATCCGAGCCATCCATGCAAAACGCGTCATGCAGCGCGCGATACCCAATAACGAGCTATCCACCTCATCGAGGTTACAAAAACGCTCATGAACATGCGCACCCAGCTTGCGGCGATACTCGCGTTAGCCGCTCACGCAGCCTTCGCGCAGAACAGCGTGGCGCTCTATGGACGCATCGATGGCGGCCTCCAGTATCTGAATCACATCGCGACGCCGACGGGCGGCAGCGTGTCCAGCTGGAGCGCGGAAGGTGGCGACTGGGGCATCAGCATGCTGGGCTTCAAGGGATCGGAAGATCTCGGCGGTGGAATGTCGTCTCTGTTCGATCTGGAAACGGGCTTGCAGATCATGAACGGCACGACGAGCGGCGGCCGGCTGTTCTCGCGGCGTGCGTATGCAGGGCTCGCCGACAAGCGTTACGGTCAGATCCAGGCAGGCCGCAATCTGTTCATCGACAGCGACGGCGTGTGGGAATTCGATCCGTTCGTGCAGCAGGCGTTTGCATCGGCGTCGCTGGTGCGCGGCCGCAACTGGCAGCAGACGAGCAACAACATCGAGTATCACAGCCCCGTCGTTGGCGGCTTCGATGTGCAGGGGCAATACGCATTCGGTAACCAGGCGAGCGGCTTCAATCGCGGCGCGCCTGGCGAGTTCGGCCGCTCGGACGGCATCATGCTGTCCTATCACTCGCCACTGTTCGACGTGCGCGGCATTTATGACGAACTGCGCGATGTCGATGGCCGCATGGAGAACATCTTCACGAGTTCGCGCGAGTACTTTCTCGGCGCGAACCTGCGGGTGTCGAAGTTCAAGATACAGGGCGCCTATACGCATCTGTCGGCACCCGACACCCCCGCCGGCCTCGTCGATAGCGCCGACTACTACTGGCTCGGCGCGACATGGGACGCAACGCATCAGCTCGCGGTGACGGGCGCGGCGTTCTACGTGCACCTGAGCGAAGGCGCCGGCGACGCGACGCACGACCCCGCCGGCCACGCGACGATGTTCGTGCTCGGCTCCACCTATCACTTCAGCGCCCGCACGTTCCTGTACAGCACCGTCGCGTACGTGCGCAACAGCAGCCAGGCGAACTTCTCGTTGTTCGCTACATCGCGCGATGCAACGGGCAGCGCGAACACCAACCCGCTACCCGGCGAATCGCAAACGGGCGCTTATGTCGGCATCATGCACATATTCTGAATGCGCCGTTTAACCGTCTGACGAATGAACGCACGCGTTCCGTGCTCATTCCATTCATACATCGGCTTCATGCGTGCGCCGGAATGCGCCGCGCTGTCACGCGTTTCGAGTAGTGCTTCAGTCTGCGGCGCCTGACCGCCCGTATCGCGCCGCGCGAGCGACTATTATTGAATCGGACACAGATTCAACCTGAGACGCAAGCCAACGAGATCACCACACGCACGCAAGATCGCGTGCGCATCGCATCTCTCCAGGTTCGACTTTGAACCGCGGCACTCGCGCTCCTGCCGCTGACGGGCACGCTTGCAGCCCACGCTCAGCAGCCAATGGCACGGAGTGGTCAGCGAACGCGGTCAGAACGATTTCAACCTTGACGGAGGTGCACGATGAACAACCCCATCTACGAAGAGCGTCTCGAACTGCTTGGCCTGATCGCGCGCAACCTGCTCAACATCGACGCGCTCGACGAATATCCTGACCTGCTCGCCGCGCTGGAAGCGGCCTATGACGCCGGCCTGTGGGTCGGCCACAGCGTCGGCCGCAGCGAACATGCGTATGCCGTGTGAGATGCAGGCCGCTGTACTCGCTTTCGCGCGTGAGCGGCCCGCATGGTGGCGCGCCCTGAGTTATCAGGCGGCCTTGGCGCTGGGCGCCGTCTGCGGCGGCGTTGCTACGTGCGCGTCGTCCTTGGGCTGCTGCGCAATCTGCTCGCGCAGCTTGATCAACGCCAGCACGGTATCGATAGTCGGCGTCTGATGCCCAACCAGACGCCCCATCTCCTGCACGACGGTCAGCAACGGATCGATCTCCATCGGGCGTCCGGCTTCGAGATCCTGCAGCATCGACGTCTTGTGCGCGCCCACCGCGCCCGCGCCGTTGATGCGCTTCTCGACATCCACGCGGAAATGCACGCCGAACCGCTCAGCCACGTTCTGCGCTTCGAGCATCATCGTCTTCGCCACCGCGCGCGTGCCGACGTGGCTCGTAATGACATCGAGCGTCGCGTGCGTCAACGCGCTGATCGGGTTGAAGCACAGATTGCCCCACAATTTCAGCCAGATTTCGTCGCGGATGTTCTCGCGCACGGGCGCTTCGAGGCCCGCTGCCACCATCACATCGGAGAACGCCTGAACGCGTGCCGAGCGCGTGCCGTCCGGCTCGCCGATCGGAAACTTCTTGCCGTACACATGCTTGATCACGCCCGGCTCAACGATTTCCGCTGCCGGATAAACCACGCAGCCAATCGCGCGCTCGGGTCCGAGCTTCTTCCACTGCGTGCCGCCCGGGTCGATGCTCTCGAGCGTCGTGCCCGCGAACTCGCCGCCGTGCTTGTAGAAGTACCAGTACGGAATGCCGTTGACGGCCGTGACGATCGCCGTCTCGGGTCCGAGCAACGGCTGCATCGCATCGACGACGCCCGGCACTGAATGCGCCTTCAGCGCGACGATCACGTAGTCCTGCGGACCGAGTTCGCGCGGGTCCGAAGAACAGCGCACATTGACGAGCCGCTCGGTATCGTCCGTCAGAAGACGCACGCCGTTGCGCTGCATCGCGGCCAGATGCGGACCGCGCGCGACAAAACTGACCTCGGCGCCCGCGAGCGCCAGTTGCGCGCCGACATAGGCGCCAATCGCGCCGGCTCCATAAACACAGATCTTCATCTATCTGCTCCCATTCCAAGAAGTGATCGGTGAGATCGAGCCGGGGCGTCCATCGACGCAGCGCGCAACCGTCATGATCGATTCATCGTCGACTCATGTGAGATTACGTCCCCGGCTCAAGCATGTTGATTGCGTGTTCGGTGTGCGTGCGACACGCACGCTAGGCGACCATCTCCGGCTGCCGTGCGGCCGCAAGCTGGTTCGGCAATGCGCCGATGCCGTCGATCGACACGATGACCGTCGAGCCGTCCTTGATCGAGCCCACGCCCACCGACGTCCCGCAGGCGATCACATCGCCGGGCATCAGCGTCATATCGTGCGAGATCATGCTGACCTGTTGCTCGGGCGTGAAGATCATGTCGGAGAGCGGATAGTTCTGCCGCTCGACTTCGTCCAGACGCGTGACCACATGCGCGCTGCGCCAGTCGAAGCCGCGTTCGATCACGGGCCCGATACAGCTGAACGTATCGAAGCCCTTCGAGCGGCACCATTGCGCGAAATTCGGATCTTCGTTGAGCAGATCGACGGCCGTGACGTCGTTGACGCAGGTGTAGCCGAAGATGTATTCACCGGCTTCGTCGGCGCTCACGTTCGCGCAACGCTTGCCGATCACGATGCCGAGTTCGCCTTCGTACGCGATCTTGCCGCTATAGCCTTTCGGGCGGCGAATCGGCTCGCCCGGGCCGATCACCGACATCGGCGGCTTGATCAGAAAGAGTGGATGCGACGGCGCGGCCTTGCCGAGCTTCTGCGACAGCGCGTGAAAATTGTTCCAGAGCGCCACAACCTTGGAAGGCACGCATGGACTGAGCAACTGCACGTCGTCGAGTTTCCACTGCCTGCCGTTGGCCGCGGCCTCGCCGAACATGTCGCCGTCGAACTCAGCAATACTGCCGTTATCGAGCACGCCAAAACCGATATGACCTTGCGGCTGCCGAAAGCGTATCCACGATGTCATCGAACCGTCTCCAGAATGTTTTTATCGACCGACACGGTGAATACGCCCGCGTCACGAGTTTTCATGTTCAGATCGCGCCGCACGCCTTGAGCGCGTCGATCTGCGCGGGCGAATAGCCGAGTTCGGCCATCACCTCGTCCGTGTGTTCGCCCAACAGCGGCGAGCG
>NZ_JACFYJ010000134.1:0-18161 GCF_037126505.1 Paraburkholderia bengalensis | reverse complement strand
AGGTGCCGCCCCGCACAGGGGTAACGCCTGCGCCGCGAGGCGCCATCGCGGATGCCCGCGCAAAGGGCAAACACACACCGGCAACGCCCGCGCCGCGAAGGCGCAACGCGGATGCCCACGCAAAGGGCAAGCGCCAAAGGCGAAACCCAGCCCCCGAGCGCTAGAATGCTGCCATCGGAAAACCCCACCACGGGCCACCAGCGCCCGCCAAGTCCGGAACGGATGAAAAGCAATGCGCATACTTCTCGTTGAAGACGACCGCATGATCGCTGAAGGCGTGCGCAAGGCGCTGCGCGGCGACGGCTTCGCGGTCGACTGGGTGCAGGACGGCGAGTCCGC
This sequence comes from Paraburkholderia bengalensis, assembly GCF_037126505.1. NCBI lineage: Bacteria > Pseudomonadati > Pseudomonadota > Betaproteobacteria > Burkholderiales > Burkholderiaceae > Paraburkholderia > Paraburkholderia bengalensis. The sequence continues at coordinate 17,822 of NZ_JACFYJ010000134.1, read as the reverse complement.
GTTGAACGCGGTCGCGGGCCAGCCGTACGATCTCGTGCTGCTCGATCTCGGCTTGCCCAAGCGCGACGGCCTCGATGTGCTGCGCACGCTGCGCGCCCGCGGCAACCCATTGCCCGTGCTGATCGTCACCGCGCGCGACGCCGTCGCGGATCGCGTCAAAGGACTCGATGCCGGCGCCGACGATTACCTCGTCAAGCCGTTCGATCTCGACGAACTCGGCGCGCGGATGCGCGCGCTGATCCGCCGGCAGTCCGGACGCAGCGAATCGACCATTCGCCACGGCAATCTCACGCTCGATCCCGCCTCGCATCAGGTGACGCTCGACGGCGCGCCCGTCGCACTGTCCGCCCGCGAGTTCGCGCTGCTCGCCGCGTTGCTCGCCCGGCCGGGCGCGGTGCTGTCGAAGAGCCAGCTCGAAGAAAAGATGTACGGCTGGGGCGAGGAGATCGGCAGCAACACCGTCGAGGTCTACATCCACGCGCTGCGCAAGAAGCTCGGCGCGGAGCTGATCCGAAACGTGCGCGGTCTCGGCTACATGATCGCGAAGGAAACCTGACAGGATGCGTTCGATTCGCCGTCAATTGCTGTTCTGGCTGCTCGCCATCGTGTTGCTCGGCGTCGGCATCGCGGGCTGGCTGATCTACCGGCAGGCGCTCGCCGAAGCCAACGAACTGTTCGATTACCAGTTGCAGGAAATCGCCGCCGCGCTGCCCGCCGAGCCGTTCTCGCAGGTGCTCAGTTCGCGCGACACGGGCGACGAAGGCATCGTGCTGCAGATCTGGAACCGCAACGGCGTGCTGATGTACTACTCGCATCCGCGCGCGCCGCTCGCGCCGCGCGCCGAACTCGGCTTTTCGACGGAACGCACGGAGCGCGGCGACTGGCGCGTGTATGGCGCGATCGTCGGCGATAACGTCGTGCAGCTCGCGCAGCCGCTGTCCGTGCGCAACCGGCTCGCCGCGAACGTCGCGCTGCGCACGCTGTGGCCGCTGATCGTGCTGCTGCCGCTGATGGGCGTGGCCGTGTGGGGCGTCGTCGGGCGCGGGCTGGCGCCGCTGCGGCGCCTGACGGGCGCGCTCGACACGCGTCACCCGGAGGCGCTCGATCCCCTGCCCGACTCGCGTCTGCCGCTCGAAGTGCAGCCGCTCGTGCGCGCACTGAACGGCCTGCTCGAGCGGCTCGCCGTCGCGCTCGATACGCAAAAGGCCTTCGTCGCCGATGCCGCGCACGAATTGCGCACGCCGCTCGCGGCCGTGCAGATCCAGTCGCAACTAGTCGCGCGCGCACACGACGAAGCCGAGCGCAGCGAAGCGCTGCGCGATCTGCAGGCAGGCGTCACGCGCGCGACGCGCCTTGCCGAACAACTGCTCGCGCTCGCGCGCTCCGAACCGGACGGCCACGCGGCAACAGGCACCGTCGATCTGAACGCCCTCGTGCACGAATGCGTGACGGCCTACCTGCCCCTCGCGCAGGAGCGCGGCGTCGATCTCGGCATCGAGGCAAGCGAGCCGGCCAGCGTCACGGGCGACACGGAAGCGCTGCGCGTGATGCTCAACAACCTGATCGACAACGCAACCAAGTACACGCCGGGAGGAGGGCGCGTCGACGTGTGCCTGCGCGTCGAAAACGGCAGGCCGCTCGTGCAGATCGCCGACAGCGGACCAGGCATTCCCGCCGCGGAGCGCGGGCGCGTGTTCGACCGTTTCTATCGCGTCGGCGCGGGCGCGAACCGCGCGCGCACCGATGTCGCGGGCAGCGGCCTGGGGCTCGCCATCGTGCGCCGCATCGCGCTTCAGCATCACGCCAGCGTCACGCTCGACGATGCGCCCGCCGGCGGTTTGCAAGTCACCGTGCGCTTCTGAACCGGCCGCGGGGAAAGGCTTTTCGCAAGGCTTTCATCGCGTCGGCGTTGTTTAAGATTGATTTAAGCGACGCCACGTACTCTTTGACTCATCGAAGAGTCAACTCTCCCAATCAGGAGTACACGATGAAAGCAAAAATGCTAACCCGTAGCGCCGTCGCCGCGGCTGTCGTTATCGCATTGTCGGCGGGTTATGTGGCTGGCCATCACAACGTGTCCGCGCCCCAGGTGATTTCGCCGGCGGCTGCCGCGATGATGCCCGCGGAGGCCGCTGCGAAGACGGGCATTCCCGATTTCTCGGGGCTCGTCGAAACGTACGGGCCGGCCGTCGTGAACATCAGCGCGAAGCACGTGGTCAAGCAGGCGGCGATGCGCGGCGGCAATAACAGCGGCCAGCTCCCGATCGATCCGAGCGATCCGTTCTACCAGTTCTATCGTCACTTCTTCGGCCAGATGCCGGGCGGACAGGGTGGCCCCGGCGGCCCGAACGGCAGCGACGACGGCGACCGCCCGAGCGCGAGCCTCGGCTCCGGCTTCATCATCAGCAGCGACGGCTACGTGCTGACCAACGCGCACGTCGTCGACGGCGCGAACGTCGTCACCGTCAAGCTCACCGACAAGCGCGAATACAAGGCGAAAGTGGTCGGCGCGGACAAGCAGTCGGACGTCGCGGTGCTGAAGATCGACGCGAAGGATCTGCCGACCGTGAAGATCGGCGATCCGCGCGCCAGCAAGGTGGGCCAGTGGGTCGTCGCGATCGGCTCGCCGTACGGCTTCGACAACACGGTGACGTCGGGCATCATCAGCGCGAAGTCGCGCTCGCTGCCGGACGAGAACTACACGCCGTTCATCCAGACGGACGTGCCCGTGAATCCGGGTAACTCGGGCGGCCCGCTGTTCAATCTGCAAGGCGAAGTGATCGGCATCAACTCGATGATCTATTCGCAGACGGGCGGCTTCCAGGGACTTTCGTTCGCTATCCCGATCAACGAGGCGATGAAGGTCAAGGACGATCTGGTGAAAACGGGCCACGTGGACCGCGGCCGTCTCGGCGTCGCCGTGCAGAGCGTGAACCAGACGCTCGCCGATTCGTTCGGCATGAAAAAGCCGCAAGGCGCGCTTGTCAGCTCCGTCGATCCGGGCGGTCCGGCCGCGAAGGCAGGCCTGCAGCCGGGCGACGTGATCCTGTCGGTGAACGGCATCGACGTGGCGGATTCGTCGGCGCTGCCGTCGCAGATCGCGGGCATCAAGCCGGGCACGCAAGCCGACGTCGAGGTGTGGCGCGACAAGGCGACCAAAAACCTGAAAGTGACGATCGGCTCGCTGGCGGACACGAAGGTCGCATCCAACGACAACGCCGGCCCCGCGCAGATGCAAGGGCGCCTCGGCGTGGCCGTGCGGCCGCTCACGCCGCAGGAAAAGAGCGGCGCGTCGGTGTCACACGGTTTGCTGGTGCAGGACGCGAGCGGCGCGGCCGCGAGCGCGGGCATCCAGCCGGGCGATGTGATCCTCGCCGTCAACGGCCGCCCGGTGTCGAACATCGAGCAGTTGAAGCAGGCCGTGTCGTCGGCGGGCAACAGCATTGCGTTGCTGATCCAGCGCGACAACTCGCAGATCTTCGTGCCCGTCGACCTCGGCTGAGGCAGGCGGCGGCAGAACCGGCGGGGCCGCGAGGCGACCGCCGGTAAAACCTGCCGCATGTGGAAAAATTGTCGATTGCAACCGGGCGCACGCAGCGTCCGGGAAAACGTACAGGCCCGATTTTCGGGCCTGTACCGCTTCTGCGACGCCGTCGGCCAATAGGCATATAGATTGCGTGCGGACTGTCGTCAGAACGCTTTGGGCTTGCCCCAAAAGGAGCCACGCTATGATCCATCGTCGTATCGTCGCCCGCGCCGTCACGGTTGCGGCTGCGGCTCTTCTCACGCTCGGGGTGTCGGGCGGCGCGTATGCGCAGCAATCGAACGGCGTCACGGGCGGCAGCACCACCGACGACACCAGCGCCGGCAACGCCAATGGCGGCGGCCTGCCTCAGGTGCAGCAGCAGGGCGACGTGTCGTTCACGTCCGGCGGCGTCGGCCTGGACGAATCCAAGGCGCTGCTCGCGGCGCAGAGCCAATGGCCGTTGTCGTTGCGCTTCACAGGGCCGGGCTCCGACTATCTCTCCGACGTCAAAGTGAAGATTCTCGACGCGCACGGCGGCAGCGTGCTCGATACCACGTCGCGCGGGCCGTACATGCTGGTCAAACTGCGCCCCGGCCGCTACACCGTGCATGCCGCGTACAAGGAGAGCGACCAGACCAAGCCCGTGACCATTCCGGCGAAGGGCACGGCCAAGGCCTCGTTCTATTGGGGTTCGCAGTAAGGGCTTCGCAGGCAGCAGATGCCGTCCGCGCGCTGGCACGCCGCGAACACGGGGCAGGACAACAGGGAGACACGCGGACGACGAGGCCGGCAACGCGAGGGCGCTGCGCTGCCGCAACAGATGCCGGGGATGGTACAGGGGCAGAGGGTGGCGCAGGGGGGGGCGGCGCAGGGCGGCGCGATGCGATGTCGCGAATCGACGCGAGGCGCTTACGCGAGCAGTTCGGCGACGGCAAGGTGAGCGCCGGACCCTCAACGCGTCACCGCTGGGACGGCCGCCGTCGGCGGAAACGCGTCCGGTTCACCCGGCAATCGGTAGCAACCCGATGCCAACGAACGTCGCGCAAGCCAGGCGCGTTTGGTCAATAATGAAGCCACGGACGCGTTCCGTGGCTTTCATCTTTGCAAGCCATCGCGTGACCGAGGGAGACGCGCTCCGCAGAATCACAACGAAGCGGCGCGTGCCACGGATGCCGGGCTGCCACATCAGCCGGGCGGCCGACCGGAGAGTGCGCGCATTTGCCTATCAGCGGAGCGGACGACATGAATGCCCCACCCAGCGGAAGCCCCGACAGCGCCGACAGCGACAGCGCGAGGCGAACTGGCGCGCCCGTCGATGCGGCGGGCGGTGCGCCAGCGCACAGCGGCGGCGGCGATGCGGACCCTACCATCACCATCACGGCCAACCGGCATCGCGTGCGGGTGATTCATCAGGGCGTGACGTTCGCGGACACGCAAGCCGCGCTGACGCTCAGCGAGAGCGGCTATCCCGATGTGTTCTACTTCCCGCGCGCCGACGTCAACATGGCGCGGCTCGTGCGTTCCGATCACAAGACGCACTGTCCGCACAAGGGAGAAGCGTCGTACTTCCACTTGCACACGGAAGACGAGACGATCGAGAACGTCGTGTGGAGTTATGAAAACCCATTCGAGCAGGTCAAGCGGATCGCCGGGTATCTTGCGTTTTTCGTGTCGCGTGTCGACCGCATCGATCAGACGTCCTGATCCCGCAGTCGCACGGTTATCGGGGAGGCTGTCATGGAATTGAACGACGCGTTGAGGGTGCCGCTGGCGCCGTCCGAAGTCTGGGACGCGCTGCAGGATCTCGCGTTGTTGCGCGCGAGTCTCGACAACTGCGAGTCGTTGCGCCGGCTCCAGGGCGGCGAATATCTGCTGACGATGACGGTGCCGCTCGGCCCGCTGCGCGCGCATTATCACATCCGCGCGCACGTCGCGAGCGAGGACGGCGGCAACAGCGCGAAGCCTCACCGGACGCTGAACTTCAAGGCGCGCGCGGAAGGCATCGGTGCGCTGCGCGGGCAGATCGACGTGTCGCTGCGCAATGACGATCATCTTCATCTGCCCGGCCGCGGGCCGAGCACGCGCATCGACTACTCGGTGTGGGCGACATCGACCGGGCCGCTCGCGCAGCTGCCCGCGCGCCAGATCGAAAACGCGCTGCACGAACTCGCCGACGATTTCTTCACCGAGTTTTGCGCCGTCGTCGAAGCGAAGCACGGCAAGCGGCCGAATCGCGCGGCGGGTACGCAAGGGCGCCGCCAGCACGTGTTTTTGCGGCCGATCAGCCTGTCGGGCGTCGCGCGCCGCGCGCGGCTGCACGACCATTCGCATGCGGGCACGCTGACGGGCCGCGCCGCGCATTCGCTGCTGCACGGCCTGCATCACGATCAGGAATCGCCTGTGCTGCCGCACTGGGCGTGGGGCGCGATGATTTTCTTCGTCGCGTTGCTGCTCTACGTCGCGCATTACTTCACGCAAGGCTGACGGCGCGCGGCGGGCGCGGCCTGCGTCCGGCGCGCTCGCCTCTGCCGCGGAAAGTCTCCTTCCCGTATCCGCTTCCTCCGGATCTTCGAAATTGCCGGGCGATGGCTGCACGCGCGAGCCTCCGTCGCCGCCCGCGTTATCCTTGTGAAGCGTCCCGTCCTTGCGAATTCGTTTATTCGTTTGGCCGCCGCCCGTCGCGCGGCGCACGAATAAACAACAATGCGCACATTGCGGCAGCACGCAACCGCCGCTCAACTTCGAAACGCTCAACGCCCACCATCGAGGAGCTTGCCATGTCGACGCCCCGTCGTGCCCTGATCGTCATCGATGTCCAGAACGAATACGTGACGGGCGATCTGCCCATCGAATATCCGGACGTGCAGATGTCGCTCGCGAACATCGGACGCGCGATCGACGCGGCGCGCACCGCGCAGATTCCCGTCGTCGTCGTGCAGAACTTCGCACCGCCGGGGTCACCCGTCTTCGCGCGCGGCGGCGAGGGCGCGGAACTGCACGCCGTGGTGGCGTCGCGCGAGTGGGATCATCATGTCGAGAAAGCGCTGCCGAGCGCATTCACGAACACCGATCTCGCCGCCTGGCTCGCCGAACGCAAGATCGACACGCTCACGGTGACGGGCTACATGACGCACAACTGCGATGCGTCGACGATCGTTCACGCGCTGCACATGGGGCTGGCCGTCGAGTTTCTGCACGACGCGACGGGCTCCGTTCCGTACGAGAACAGCGCGGGCTTTGCGAGCGCCGAGGACATTCACCGGGTGTTCAGTGTCGTGCTGCAGTCGCGATTTGCGGCCGTCGCGAGCACCCAGCAATGGATCGCGGCGGTCGAAGCAGGCGAGCCGCTGGAGCGCGGCTCGATCTACGCGTCGAATCAGAAGGCGCGCGCGAAGTCGGCTGCCTGACGGGACGAAAACACGCAGGACGGAAACAAGCGGACGGAAACAAGCGGACGCGAACAGCCGAACTGGAAGAGGCGAACCGGAAGTCCAAACGAGGGCGCGCAGTCCGCGATACGCGTCGCCCTCACGCCCCCATGCGCAGCGCCGGGCTGCGCAGCGCGTCGATCAGGCCATCGACCATTTGCCGCGCGTGCTGGCCGAAGTCGAACGCGTCGGGCACGAACAGCATGTCGCGCAATGACCCGCTGATGAACGCATGCACCATCGAGGCGGCCACGGGCACGTTCATATCGGCCGGCAATTGCCCTTTGGAAATCGCGTTGCGCATGCCCGCCTGAATGCTTGTCAGCGCCTCGCGCACGACGTTCTGATAGCGCGCCATCACCGGCCCCATCTCTTCGACGAACTCGCACTTGTGAAACAGGATGTCGAACACGCGCCGGCGATGCGGGTCGTTCGCCGTGTCGCGCAGGCACACGGTGCAAATATCGATCAGGCGGCCGAGGGGATCGGCCTCGTTCGGGTCGATCGATGCCGCCTTCAGTTCGTCGAGCGGCAGCAGCACGCGGTCGAACATTTCAGTGAACAGATCGCCCTTGTTGGCGAAATGCCAGTAGATCGCCCCGCGCGTGACGCCCGCCGTCTGCGCGATATCGGCCAGCGACGTGCGCGACACTCCCTTTTCGAAAAAGACCTGTTCTGCTGCATCGAGGATGCGGGTGCGCGTCTCCTGCGCTTCTTCCTTGGTTCGACGGACCATTCGTATGACCTGCGTGATGACGGGGTTTCCCCTGACGCTTTTAAACGCCGCCGATAACGAACATTTCTTGTGCCGGTTATTGCGCGAGGGATCTTGCGGGGAAAACGGTACTTACAGACTGGAACGCACTTTTACGTGCATTCATGAATGTATATATAATAGCACCCCATCGATCGGATGACTCATGTCTGAGTGAACGGTTAATATCCGTCACCGTTGACTTTTTCAAATAGCTTGCGCTGTCTCAATCACTGGACGGCGTCGTGCGGCATTTCCCGGGTTGGCGCATTTAGCGATGGCTGCACCGCAGGAAAAGCATTCGTGAGCGTCCGGTCAAGGCGTCGTGAGGCGCCACCGTGCGCAGCCTTCTCCGCAGAGAGATGCACGCACTTTTTCCTTCTCAGTCTTTGACAGAGGTCGCTCCATGCGCGTCGAACGGGTTCCATTCCGCTTACTCACTGCCGCGACGGCTGCCGTAATGCTGGCAGCGTGCGGACAAAAACAATCAGCACCTCCGCCTCAAACGCCCGAAGTCGGTATCGTCACGGTCCAGCCGCAGCCGGTGCCCGTCGTCACGGAACTCCCGGGCCGCACCAGCGCGTTCCTCGTCGCGCAGGTGCGCGCGCGGGTCGACGGCATCGTGCTGCGTCGTGAATTCACGGAAGGCACGCAGGTCAAGGCCGGCCAGCGTCTGTACAAGATCGACCCGGCGCCGTACATCGCCACGCTGAACAATGCAAAGGCGGCGCTCGCGAAGGCGCAGGCGAACCTCGCGTCGACCACCGCGCAAGCCAACCGCTACAAGGTGCTGGTGGCCGCGAACGCGGTCTCGAAGCAGGACTACGACAACGCCGTGGCCGCTCAAGGCCAGGCCGTCGCCGACGTGGCGGCGGGCAAGGCCGCTGTCGATACCGCGCAGATCAACCTCGGCTATACGGATGTCGTGTCGCCCGTGACGGGCCAGGTCGGTATTTCGCAGGTGACGCCGGGCGCCTATGTGCAGGCGAGCCAGGCGACGCTGATGTCGACCGTGCAGCAGCTCGATCCCGTGTATGTCGACGTCACGCAGTCGAGCCTCGCGGGCTTGAAGCTGCGTCGCGACATCCAGCAGGGCCGTCTGGTGACGGCGGGCCCGAACGCCGCGAAGGTCGAGCTGATTCTCGAAGACGGCCGTGTCTATTCGGAGAAGGGCAAGCTGCAGTTCACCGACGTGACCGTCGACCAGACCACGGGCTCCGTGACGATCCGCGCGATCTTCCCGAACAAGGACCACGTGCTGCTGCCGGGCATGTTCGTGCGCGCGCGCATCGAGGAAGGCATGAACGACCACGCGCTGCTCGTGCCGCAAGTGGGCGTCACGCACGACCAGAAGGGCCAGCCGACGGCGCTCGTGCTCGGCAAGGACGACAAGGTCGAACTGCGCACGCTGCAGACCTCCGCCACCTATGGCCAGTACTGGGTCGTCGAAGGCGGCCTGAATGCGGGCGATCGCGTGATCGTGCAGGGCACCGACAAGGTCCGTCCCGGCGCGCAGGCGAAGGGCGTGCCGGCGCAGTTGCCGCCGGCGCCCGCCGCGTCGGATGCAGCGGCGCAGAGCTCGCCGGCCAGCGGCGCGGCCGCCGCCTCCGCTGCATCGGGCGCGTAATCAAAGGGAGCCTGCTTCATGGCAAAGTTTTTTATCGATCGCCCGATCTTCGCGTGGGTGATCGCCATCATTCTGATGCTGGCGGGTCTGGCGTCGATCTTCACGCTGCCCGTCGCGCAATATCCGACCATCGCGCCGCCGGCCGTGCAGATCAGCGCCACGTATCCGGGCGCTTCGGCGAAAACGGTTGAAAATACCGTCACGCAGGTGATCGAGCAGCAGATGAGCGGCCTCGACCACCTGCTGTATCTGTCGTCGACGTCTGACGACTCGGGTACGGCCACGATCACGCTGACCTTCGCGGCGGGCACCAACCCCGACATCGCGCAAGTGCAGGTGCAGAACAAGCTGCAACTCGCCACGCCGTTGCTGCCGCAGGTCGTGCAGCAACTGGGCACGAAGGTGACCAAGTCGAGCAGCAGCTTCCTGCTGGTGCTGGCGTTCGTGTCGACGGACGGCAGCATGAGCAAGTACGACCTCGCGAACTACGTCGCGTCGAACGTGCAGGACCCCGTCAGCCGTATCGACGGCGTGGGTACCGTCACGCTGTTCGGCTCGCAGTACGCGATGCGGATCTGGCTCGACGCGCACAAGCTGACCAACTATGGCCTCACGCCCGTCGACGTCGAAACCGCGTTGCAGGCGCAGAACGTCCAGGTAGCGGGCGGCTCGCTCGGCGGCACGCCGTCCATTCCCGGCCAGTTGCTGCAGGCAACCATTAGCGAGGCGACGCTGCTGCAGACGCCCGAGCAGTTCGGCAACGTGCTGCTGAAGGTCAACCAGGACGGCTCGCAGGTGCGCATCAAGGACGTGGCGCGCATCGAACTCGGCGGCGAAAACTACAACTTCGACACCAAGTACAACGGCCAGCCCACTGCCGGCTTCGGTATCCAGCTGGCGACGGGCGCGAACGCGCTGGCCACCGCGAAGGCCGTGCGCGACAAGATCGACCAGTTGTCGAAGTACTTCCCGCACGGTCTCGTCGTGAAGTACCCGTACGACACGACGCCGTTCGTGCGCCTGTCCATTGAGGAAGTGGTCAAGACGCTGCTCGAAGGTATCGTGCTGGTGTTCCTGGTCATGTACCTGTTCCTGCAGAACCTGCGCGCCACGCTGATCCCGACGATCGCGGTGCCCGTGGTGCTGCTGGGCACGTTCGCGATCATGAGCGCGGTCGGCTTCTCGATCAACGTGCTGTCGATGTTCGGTCTCGTGCTCGCCATCGGCCTGCTGGTGGACGATGCGATCGTGGTGGTGGAAAACGTCGAGCGCGTGATGTCCGAAGAAGGGCTGTCGCCGCGCGAGGCAACCCGTAAGGCGATGGACCAGATCACGGGCGCGCTGATCGGCGTGGCGCTGGTGCTGTCCGCCGTGTTCGTGCCCGTGGCGTTCTCGGGCGGCTCGGTCGGCGCGATCTACCGGCAGTTCTCGCTGACTATCGTGGCCGCCATGGTGCTGTCCGTGCTGGTCGCGTTGATTCTGACGCCGGCGCTGTGCGCGACGATCCTCAAGCCGATTCCGCAGGGCCATCACGAAGAGAAGAAGGGCTTCTTCGGCTGGTTCAACCGGACCTTCGACAAGAGCCGCGACAAGTATCATGCGGGCGTGCATCACGTGATCAGGCGCTCGGGCCGCTGGCTCATCATCTATCTGGTGGTGATCGTCGCCGTCGGTCTGCTGTTCGTGCGTCTGCCGAAGTCGTTCCTGCCGGACGAAGACCAGGGCACGATGTTCGTGCTGGTGCAGACGCCGTCGGGCTCGACGCAGGAAACCACGGCGCGCGCGCTGAAGGACATCTCCGACTGGCTGCTGACCGACGAGAAATCGATCATCGAGTCGACCTTCACGGTGAACGGCTTCAGCTTCGCGGGCCGCGGCCAGAATGCGGGTCTCGTGTTCGTGCGGATGAAGGACTACGCGGAGCGCCAGCATTCGGACCAGAAGGTGCAGGCGCTGGTGCGGCGGATGTACATGCACTTCGCGGGCTACAAGAACGCGGTCGTGTTCCCTGTCAATCCGCCGTCCATTCCTGAACTCGGCACGGCGTCGGGCTTCGACTTCGAGCTGCAGGACCGCGCGGGTCTCGGCCACGAAAAGCTGATGGCCGCGCGCAATCAGCTACTCGGCATGGCCGCGAAAGACCCGATGCTTGCGCAGGTGCGTCCGAACGGCCTGAACGACACGCCGCAGTTCAAGGTGTCGATCGATCAGGAAAAGGCGGCGGCGCAGGGCGTGAACCTCGCGACGATCGACCAGACGTTCTCGATCGCGTGGGCGTCGGCGTACGTCAACAACTTCCTCGATACCGACAGCCGGATCAAGAAGGTGTACCTGCAAGGCGACGCGCCGTTCCGCATGACGCCGGAGAACCTGAGCGACTGGTACGTGCGCAACTCGGCGGGCAGCATGGTGCCGTTCTCGTCGTTCGCGAGCGGTAAGTGGACCTATGGTTCGCCGAAGCTCGAGCGCTACAACGGTATCTCGGCCGTCGAAATCCAGGGCCAGGCGTCGCCGGGCAAGTCGACGGGCCAGGCAATGACGGCAATGGAAGCGCTCGCGGCGAAGCTGCCGGCGGGTATCGGCTACGAATGGACGGGTCTGTCGTTCCAGGAGCGCCAGTCCGGTTCGCAGGCGCCGATCCTGTACGGCATCTCGATCCTCGTCGTGTTCCTCTGTCTCGCGGCGCTGTATGAAAGCTGGTCGATCCCGTTCTCGGTGATCATGGTGGTGCCGCTCGGCGTGCTGGGCGCGCTGCTGGCCGCGACGCTGCGCGGGCTCGAAAACGACGTGTTCTTCCAGGTGGGTCTGCTGACCACCGTCGGTCTGTCCGCGAAGAATGCGATTCTGATCGTCGAATTCGCGCGCGAGCTGCAGCAGGGCGAGGGCATGGGGCCGGTGGAAGCCGCGCTCGAGGCAGCTCGCTTGCGGCTGCGCCCCATTCTGATGACGTCGCTCGCGTTCATTCTCGGCGTGCTGCCGCTCGCAATCAGCAACGGCGCGGGTTCGGCAAGCCAGCACGCGATCGGCACGGGCGTCATCGGCGGCATGTTGACGGCGACCTTCCTCGCGATTTTCATGATCCCGATGTTCTTCGTCGTGATTCGCGCGAAGTTCACCGGCGACAAGGAAGACCCGGACGAAGCGATGAAGCACTATAACGAGCACCATCCGCATGACCCGCAGGGCGGCAGCGGCTCGGGAAACGCCAGCTGAGGACATTGAGATGCTTAAGTATTCTTTGATGGCAGTGGCCGTCGCGGTGTTCGCCGCGGGCTGCACGATGGAGCCGAAGTACCACCAGCCGGCCGCGCCCGTCTCGGGCGCGTTCCCGAGCGACGGCGTCTACGCGACGCAACCCGCGCCCGGCGCGGGCGCGCGCACGGCGAACGGGCAGGCGGCCGTCGATATCGGCTGGCGCGACTTCTTCGTCGATCAGCGCCTGCAACAGCTGATCGAGATCGCGCTGAAGAACAACCGCGATCTGCGCGTGTCGGTGCTGAACATCGAGGCTTCGCGCGCGCAGTACCAGATCGTGCGCGCGGCGCTGATGCCGACCATCGATGCGGCCGCTTCGCAGTCGAAGTCGCGTACGCCGAAAAACCTGTCGTTCCTCGACCGGACGATTTCCAACGAGTACTCGGTCGGATTGAATGCGTCGTGGGAAATCGACTTCTTCGGCCGCATCCGCAGCCTGAAGGATCAGGCGTTGGCGCAGTATCTGGCGACGGCGCAGGCGCGCAAGGCGGCGGAAATCGCGCTGGTCGCGTCGGTGGCGGATCAGTACTTGACGTTGCTCGCCTTTGACGATCTGTTGAAGGTCACGCAGGACACACTGAAGACTGCGCAAGAGTCCTATCGCATCACAAAGCTGCAGTACGAGACGGGCACGGGTTCTGAACTCGACCTGCGTCAGGCTGAGACTGTGGTCGAGCAGGCCAATGCGAATCTGCAATCGCAGGCGCGTCTGCGCGCTCAGGCTGAGAATGCGCTCGTTCTGCTGATCGGCGAGCCGTTGCCGGCCGATCTGCCGGGCGGTCTTGCGCTCGACAACCAGGATCTGCTGACCGACATTCCGGCTGGCCTGCCGTCGGATCTGCTCACGCGCCGTCCCGACATCATGGAGGCCGAGCAGAACCTGCTGGCCGCCAATGCGAATATCGGCGCGGCGCGCGCGGCGTTTTTCCCGCGTGTGTCGCTGACGGGCAGCTTCGGCACGTTGAGCCCGACGCTTGGCGGACTGTTCAAGCCGGGCTCGGCGGCGTGGAGCTTTGCGCCGCAAATCACGCTGCCGATCTTCACAGGGGGCGAGAACAAGGCGAACCTCGATCTCGCGAACGTGCAGAAGAACATCCAGGTCGCGCAGTACGAGAAAGCGATCCAGACGGCGTTCCGTGAAGTGGCAGACGGACTTGCCGCCCGCGGCACGTACGATCAGGAGATCAGGGCGCTCGAACGCAATACGTTCGCGGAACAGCGCCGTCTCGATCTGTCTGATCTGCGCTACCGGAACGGCGTCGACAGCTATCTCGCCGTGTTGACGGCTCAGACTGCTCTGTATTCGTCTCAGCAATCGCTGATTACGGCTCGGATGGAGCGCCTGACCAACCTGGTCGATCTGTACAAGGCGCTGGGTGGCGGCTGGATCGAGCGCGCAGGCGAGCAGCCGCGTCCCGCCGACGCACCTGTCGACTACGGCGCGGGCAGCGCGCCCGTAGCGGCTTCGGCGGCGACGTCGGGCTGATCGGGCTGGCCCGACAGCCGCTTTCTACTCCGCTAACGAAACGCCACGGCATGCCGTGGCGTTTTTTTTTGTGGGCGACTTCCGTACCTTCAGACCCTTGTCCAGATGGCTAATTAAGTTGTCCGGATGATTTTGGCCAATGACGAAAGCGTGCGCAAGGCAAGGTGCTCGCGCACGCCGGTTGTGATGACGGTGTCGTGGAATCAATGCATGTCGGCGGCGCGCAGCATTTCGTCGCCGGCAATGCCGTCGTCCTTGCTGCCGCGTCCGTCGAAGTCGTGGCCGGCGCGGCGAATATCGCGAGTCGCGGCACGTTCGCCCTTCACGCCGTTGAAGATCAGGTTCAGCACAACGGCCGAAACCGACGCCAGCAGAATGCCGCTATGCAACAACGGCGACAGCGCGGCCGGCAGTCTCGCGAAGAAGTGCGGCGAGACCACGGGCACGAGGCCCAGCCCAATGCTGACCGCGACGATGAAGAGGTTGTGATGGTTCTTCACGAAATCCACTTTCGACAGCACCTTGATGCCGTTCGCGGCGACCATGCCGAACATCACGATGCCCGCGCCGCCCAGAACGAAGGCGGGCACGGAGGCGACCACTTGCGCCATTTTCGGGAACAGTCCCAGCAATACGAGAATCACGCCGCCCGTCGCGCAGACAAAGCGGCTCTTGACGCCCGTCACGCCAATCAACCCGACGTTCTGCGAGAAAGAGGTGTGCGGGAACGAGTTGAAGATGCCGCCTATCAATGTGCCGAGGCCGTCCACGCGCAGGCCGCGCACGAGCGTCTTCTGGTCGACGGGACGCTCCACCATGTCGCCGACAGCGAGGAACATCCCCGTCGATTCGATGAACGTGACGAACATCACGGTGACCATCGTCGCGATCGACAGCGGGTCGAAGTGCGGCAGGCCGAACTGGAACGGCATCACGAAGCCGACCCACGGTGCATGCGTCACGCCGTCCATGTTCACACGCCCAAGCAGCGCCGCGATCACGAAACCCGCAACAATGCCGAGCAGCACCGAGATGTTCGAGATGAATCCCTTGCCGAACTTGTTGATGAGCAGAATCAGCGTGAGCACGAGGAGCGACAGGCCGAGATAGACGGGGTTGCCGTAATCCGGATTGCCCACGCCCCCTGCCGCCCAGTTGATGCCGACTTCCATCAGCGAAAGTCCGATCACCGAAATCACCACGCCCACCACGACAGGTGGAAAGAAGCGCAGCATCTTGCCGATCATCGGTGCGGCCACGATGCCGATCACACCTGCCGCGATCGTCGAGCCGAAGATGTCGAGTATGCCGAGGCTCGGATTCGTGCCGATCGCGATCATCGGGCCGACGGCAGCGAACGTGCAGCCCATGATGACGGGCAAACGGATGCCGAAAATCCACAGCCCGAGGGTCTGGATCAACGTGGCGATCCCGCACGAAAAAAGGTCGGCGCTGATGAGAAACGCGACCTGCTCTTTCGGCAGTTTGAGCGCACTGCCGATAATCAGCGGTACGGCAACGGCGCCCGCGTACATCACCAGTACGTGCTGAATGCCGAGCGTCAGCAACTGGCCGAAGGGCAGTCGCTCGTCGCACGGATGAACCGTGTTCGCGTGCATCTTGTCTCTCTCCACATCTCGTTTTGGGATGCCTCCAAGGTATGCGGGACGAAAAACGGCGACAAGACCACGCGTTTCTATATCAACCTTTGCCGTGACGATATGCGTGAACCAGATTTGGAACGCGCATGTCATGCTTGATCGGGCGAACTCGCCGCGAGCCCTTGTCGCACGGTGCGATGCGGGATGTTCATCAATGCGGCGCCGAGAATGGACGTATGCGTGCCCATATGATGTGTATTGCCGATCGCACATAATGCATTTTCGCGCTGCACCTGGCCGGGGGCGGGTTAACCCGCGTCGAACGCGCATCGCGTGTAAAAATGCACGTTCGCTGTCCCGTCGCGCGCGCGTGGCGTGCGGCGATACCCAACGATAGCTTCCAACCCGAATTCAACGCATCGCATTCATGTCTTTTCTTGGCATCGACCTTGGCACCGGTTCACTGAAACTCGCGATCATCGACGAAGAAGGTCGCGAGCAATGCGCGACGAGCGTCGCCTATGCAATCGATACGCCGCAACCCGGCTGGGCGGAAATCGATCCGCAGATCTGGTGGCGCGCGCTGTGCGAAGCGGCTGCGCGGCTGCCGGACGCGCAGCGCGGCGCGGTTCGCGCCATCGGCTTTTCCGGCCAGATGCACGGCATCGTCCTGAGCGACGCGCACGGCGAGCCCGTGCGTCCGGCGATGCTGTGGCCCGACACGCGCGCGGTATCGCTGCTCGACGCATGGCCCGACCCGCAGCCCAACCCGGTCGCGCCGGGCATGGCGGGTCCGTTGCTGCGCTGGATCGCGCTTCGTGAACCGCAGTCGTTGCGCGCGGCGCGTTGGGCGTTGCAGCCGAAAGACTGGCTGCGCGTCAGGCTCGGCGGCGCGACGGCCACCGATCCATCGGATGCCTGCGCCACAGCGCTTGCCGATCCGGCGGGCAACTGGGATCGCGAACTGCTCGCGCGGCTCGGATTGCCGGGCGAATGGTTCGCGCCGCTTGCACTGTCGTACGCGGCGGGCGGCACGCTATCCGGCGAAGCCGCGCGCGCGCTCGGCTTGCGCGCCGGCATCGTGCTCGCAACGGGCGCCGGCGACACGCCGTGCGCGGCGCTCGGCAGCGGCCTGTCCCGCGACGGCGACGCGTTGCTGACCACGGGCACGGGCGGTCAGATCGTCGTGCTCGCCACGCAAGAGCCCGACGCGGCGCGCGGGCTGCATCGCTACCGCGCGGCGACGGATCACTGGTATCGGATGGCGGCGATGCAGAACGTTGGCGTCGCGCTGGAAGCCGTGCGCGGCTGGCTGTCGTATGAATGGCATGACGCCTATCGCGATGCGTTCGAAGCCGATGCCGTTTCGGGGCTCGCGTTTCTGCCGTATCTGACGGGCGAGCGCACGCCCTGGCTCAATCCCGCCGCGCGTGGCGGATGGCTCGGCCTCGCGCTCGGCACGTCGCGCGGTGCGATGATGCGCGCGGCATTCGAAGGCGTCGCGTTTTCGCTGCGCGCGGGGCTAGACGCCATTCGCCAAAGCGGCGCGCGCGTGCCGGTGTTGCGTCTGGCCGGCGGCGGTTCGGTCGATCCGCGCTGGCGTCAGTTGCTCGCCGATGCGCTCGATGCGGAGCTGCACGCCGTCGATTGCCCGAATGCGGCGGCGCGCGGCGCGGCGATACTCGGCGGGCTCGCGGCGGGTCATTGGCATGCAGGCGATCTCGCCGCGCTTGCCCCCACCGCGACGCGCGCCGCCGAACCGCACAGCAATCCGGCACTCGCATCACGTTATGCGCGCTTTCTCGATCTGTATGGGCGCGTCGAACCGTGGTTCGCGCCGTCATGACGGGCGTTTTACGCGCCGTCGCCTGAGGACAAGCGCGCGGCGCGGCATGCCATTCGCGCGCCACGCGTTTGCGCGATGATGTCGGGAGCGCCGCGCGCGAACATGAGCGTCAATCCGGGCCGCAAGTGATGTCAGCCGCCGCGGACCGACGCAGAGAACAGCACCACGCAACAGGTTTCAGAACCAAAGGAGCATTCACGATGAAAACGAAAGCAGCAATCGCATGGAAGGCCGGCGCACCGTTGACGATCGAAGAAGTCGACCTCGAAGGGCCGCGCGCGGGTGAAGTGCTGATCGAA
>NZ_JACFYJ010000133.1:0-18174 GCF_037126505.1 Paraburkholderia bengalensis | reverse complement strand
TCGGAAGTGCCGGCGGCGGGCGAAGAAGTCATCGTCATGCCGGACGACCGCAAGGCGCGCGAAGTCGCTCTGTTCCGTCAAGGCAAGTTCCGCGACGTGCGCGCGGCGGCGCCTGCGGCGCGTTGCGCGTCGGTCAGCTGCCACGTCGTCAGCGCGTTCTTCAGGTCCACCCGGTTATAGGCCATTTCTTCCTGAATCTCGCGCACGGCCACGATCGCCACGGGCACCGCCCAGAATACGATCACGACCAGCCAGCGACGCAGCCAACGGTTCTTGTGTCTCCCAACCATCCTTGCCTCCGTGCGATGCGCTTGCGGCATCAACGACAAGCTGGCGGCCCGAGGGACTTGTTTTATAGGGGGTGTGGGCCGTCTGTGCCGCCATCATAGAAGAAAAACGGCCCGGGAAGTGCGGGGTTGCGCAATGGAACGACGGTGTGCGCGTCGACGACAGCCGCAAGCCGTCACGGGCGGGGAGCCGCCTTTGCGCCGTCGCGGGTCGGGGCAGGGAACGGCGCGCCCGATTTACTTTGATATGCAAAGCATGCCGTCCCGATCAACCGGCTCGTCGACGATTGGCCGTCAGCTAGCCGGACGAGCCGGATGAGTCGGGATGAGCCGCATAAAGCGAAGCGGCGCCCGCAGGGACGCCGCCTTCGTATGCCGTGCCGCGCGCCGCACAGCTCGCGCGACGCGACGAGGGAAGCACCATGCGCTTCCCGCAGCCGTCGATGCTTAGCTCTTGTTGCTCAGGCAGGTCTTCATGAAGGCCTTGCGATCGTCGCCCTTCTTGTCGCCCGCCTGGGTGTTGCACATCTTCATCTTGTCCTGCTGCGACATCGGGCCGGATGCCGCCATCGCTCCCGACGCCGGCGACGCCGACAGACAGCTCTTCATGAACGCCTTGCGCTCATCTCCCTTTTTGTCGCCCGCCTGCTTGTTGCAATCGGCCATCTTGGCTTGCTGGCTGTTCGCGGCAAAAGCGGGCGATGCGAGCAGACCCGTCAGGGCGAGGGCGGCGATAGCAGCTTGGATCTTCATGGGACACTCCATCACGGGTTGTGAATGTTGTTGATTGTCGTGAGACGGGCATCGAGCCTGGCGGATCGCCGTTGCTGTGATCGGCCGTCACCATGGCTCGACATGGTGCTGTCAGAACGAACGGGCGGGATAATCGGTTGACGCCCACGGCGCTCAGACAGTACAGGTGTTTCCCTAAGAACGCGAATCGGCAGCGAGTATGCCCTTATGCTTGAAGGACACCAACCAGGAGTTTTCGCCATGCACTATCTGCTGATCTACGACGTGTCGTCCGATTATCTTGAGCGTCGCGCCGATTTTCGCGCCGCTCATCTGAAACTCGCGTGGGCGGCCGCCGAGCGCGGCGAGCTGCAGCTCGCGGGCGCGCTCGCCGACCCCGTCGATACGGCCGTCCTGCTGTTCGAAGCCGATTCGCCCGCCGTCGCCGAATCCTTCGCGAAAGCCGATCCGTACGTCCTCAATGGTCTCGTCAAGCAGTGGCGCGTGCGTCCGTGGACAACGGTCGTCGGCGAACGCGCCGCGACGCCTGTCCGATAACGCCTACTTTCCCGCTCGCGCAGCCGCGGCGATGCATAACAAATAGAAACGCTGCTGCGCCCGATGTCTTGCTGCATCGCTCATCGAATCGAATGTAACCGTGCACGCGGTGTTGTGCGCGATCCACGCCGACACCCGCGTGCCATCGCGGCTGGCGAGGCATCGGCGCGCCGCGTGGCGTCGTTCGCGCTGACTGATCGACGTTACAACCAGCGTCAATTCCGTGACAGCGGGCACCTAAACGACGCCGCGAAAAGGACAAGATTGTTTCTATCCGTAACACTTGTCTCAGTCATATTCAGACAAACCCTGGAATGGTATGCTTCGTGCACAAATTCTCCCATGCACGAGTGAGACCACGTTTTGTGCGTCGTCCCGGTGAAATGCCGCACTAAGGATGTGCGTTTTCCCGATACCGGCGCAACAACGTATAAGCATATTGTGCAACCGGGCACCCGACACGAACCGCCAACATGAAGTTCGTGCGAGTCCCACGCCGCAGCCCGGCCAGGCTGCGTGGAGAACTCAATGTTTTTCGATGAGCTAAGCAATGACGAATGGGCGCAACTGTCAGCGCTCGTTTCCGACGAGCCAGCCGTCCGCCTGAACCGACGCGGACGGCCCCGCGCCGAACCCCGTATCGTGACCAATGCCGTCCTGTGGATTCTGACGACGGGCGAGCCCTGGTCGAAGCTTCCCGGGCGTTATCCGTCGGGCCCCACTTGCCGCCGTCGCTTCGAGGAGTGGCAAGCCAACGGCACACTGGCCGAGATCATCCGGCTGTTGACGCTCGGCGGGCGCACGTTCGCGTACATCCCCGAGCCGACACCGCCCGCCGCGCCGAAACCCGCGCCTGTCGCCGAAGCGCCCAAGCCGCGCGACGAACTTGCGCGCGGCGTGTTCTGGAAGAGCCCCGAGACGTGGCAGGCGGGCGCGCAGGATGCCGACGTCGCGCGCGGCGCGCCGTCCGGCTGGCGCGCGCTCGCGCCGATGGCCGACATCACGCGTCAGTTGGCGGGTTCCGCTGCCGTCGAGACAGGCTTCGTCGATACCCGTGCGAGCCGCGCCCCCGCTGCGGCCGCATTCGATGCCCGCGCTGCCTTCGGCGAAGCAGAGGGCTTCGATGCGTCTGTCGGGGCCGTGCACGTCGAGGTGATCCGCAGCAGCGATACCGGCCGTGAGCCTTATGCGTGCGACGAGCCGCAAGATACCCGCGCAACATCCTCGGGCGCGGCCGTCAACGGTCACCACACGCCCCTGTGGATGAGCCTCACCGCGCCGCGCGGCCTGCAGGTCGCCGATCGCCAGGGCTACGTGATCTACGTGGCGGCCGAGCAGGTGCCCAACAACCGCTTCCGCGCATGGGCCGAGATCATGAAGGACGGCAAGCGCATCGAGCGCTCGGGCCTGATCGGTCCGCGTTTCACGGATGCCGACGCGGCGCACCGTTTCGCGCTCGACTGGGCGCGTCAATGGATCGACCACGAATGCCGCACGCGCGATGCCGCTCCCGGCGCGGATGCGGGGCAGGGGATGCAACCGATGCAGCCGCATGCGGACTTGCTCGCGAACGGGACGAACTCTGTGCCGAACGCCACGCCGAAGTCCGTGCCGCGCCCCGTGACGCGCCCGCTGCCCGAACTCACACCGACGCCCGCGCTCGCGGCGTCCAATGTCGGCGCGTCGACGGCGGGCAATCCGCATCTGCCGCAGCATCTGAATCCGCGCCTGATGCCGCTGCGCCGTTATCCGTCCGACACTGTCTCCGACAAGTCGGGTGAGCGTTATCCGTTCACTTCGATTCTGGTTTCACACGCGGGATGAAGAAGGCGCCGGCACGGGTTCGTTTGTGCCGGCGCTGGAACCGGTTTGCATTCTGCATAGCGGGCGAGTGTCGCGAGCCTCTCGCGCGCCGCAACCGATGCTCGCGTGCATGCGGGCGTCGAGCCGCCTCGCTGCGCGCGAGCGGCGCTATTTTCCGGCGTGTGCCGTTTCATGGGATGTCTTGCGTGCGCCTGCCACCGTCGCCTGACGCAACGCAACGGGCATAGCGGCGACGACCGACGACGGGCCCCCTCGATGACGGGCGCGAGCCCGTCATTCGCGCCCGGCTTCAGCGTCGGCCGTACGTATCGTCGAAGCGCACAATGTCGTCTTCGCCGAGATACGAGCCCGACTGCACCTCGATGATCTCGAGCGGCATCTTGCCCGGATTTTCCAGCCGATGCGTGATGCCGAGCGGGATATACGCCGATTCGTTCTCCGACACGATGAAGCGCTCTTCGCCGCGCGTGACGAGCGCCGTGCCGCGCACGACGATCCAGTGTTCGGCGCGATGGTGATGCATCTGCAGCGATAATTGCGCGCCGGGCTTCACGACGATGCGCTTCACCTGGAACCGCTCGCCTACGTCGACGGAATCGTAATGGCCCCACGGGCGGTGCACCTTGCGGTGGTTCACCGCTTCGGGCCGATGCGCTTCGCGAATGCGGCCGACCACTTTCTTCACGTCCTGCACGCGGTTCTTATCGGCGACGAGAATCGCGTCGTCTGTTTCGACGACGACGAGATCCTGCGTGCCCACGCACGCGATGAGCCGGCCTTCCGAGTGCGCGAACGTCGATGTCGAGCCCTCGAACATCACGTTGCCGCGGCCGACGTTGTCGTCGCCGTCTTTCGGCAGGATGCCCCAGATCGCGTCCCACGAGCCGACGTCGGACCAGCCCGCGTCGAGCGGCACGACCACACCCGAGCACACAGACGCGTCGCCGCCGAGTTGTTCCATCACCGCATAGTCGATCGAGTTCGACGGGCACGCGCTGAAGGCTTCGCGCTGCACGCGGAAGAAGTCGCCGTCCGACGTGCCTTGCGCATGCGCCGCTTCGCAGGCTTCGACGATGGCGGGCTGGAAATGACGCATGGCCTTGAGCCACGTCGACGCGCGCAGGATGAAGATGCCGCTGTTCCACCAGTACTCTTTCGACGCGACATAGTGCTGCGCAAGTTCGACGTGCGGCTTTTCGACGAACCGGTCGAGCAGATGCGCGTCGACTGTACGATCGCTGGACGTGTCGACGGCGGGCAGCGCTGCGCCGATACGGATGTAGCCGTAGCCCGTTTCCGCTCGCGACGGCACGATGCCCATCGTCACGATCTGGCCGTTGGCCGCGTGCTGCACGCCCGCGGCGACGGCCGCGTGAAAGCCGTCGAGATCGGCGACGGCGTGATCGGCGGGCATCACGACCATGATGCCGTCCTGATCCTGCGCGAGCACGGAGAGTGCCGCGATGGTCAGCGCGGGCGCCGTGTCGCGCGCGCACGGTTCGAGAATCAGGCGGCTCGCCTTGCCGCTCACACGCAGCTGTTCGGCCGTCGTAAAGCGATGCTCTTCATTGCAGACGACGACCAGCTGCTCCGCCAAGGGATAACCGGCTTCGAGGCCGTCGAGCCGGCGCGTCGTCGATTGCAGCAGCGAGTCGTCGCCGAGCAGGCCGATCAGCTGCTTCGGATGCTGTTCGCGCGACATTGGCCATAGGCGCGTGCCTGAGCCGCCTGCCAGGATCACGGGATGAACCTTCAGCTTGACGTTGAGCCGGGTTTGATTCGCCTGTCGATGATCGACGGCTGACGCCGTAGCAGTCATGGTGATAACTCCTCGAAGCGGGATGAATGACTTCGTTTTTATCACGGCGTAATGCGTCAATAAATCGGCATTGAATTTCTATCGAATAATTGCAATAGAAAAATTTCCAATTTCAAACGCAATTAATTTGGCAACATCATAAAATTCGGAAAATAAATCCGATAAAAATTGACCTGACACAGTGCGCGGGCAGCAGCAGCGCACATCGAACGGCTCGCGCCCCAGACTTTGGCGGCGAAGAGCACGACCACCACCAGCTAGCCGCATCCCGAGACATGTGAACCGCGTGGAACTGCGCACAGAAACCACATAAACCGGAAAAAGTTACCGAATAAAAGCAGAAAAAATTCCAGAATTAATGTGGATACATTTTGAGATTTTTTGACGCCTTGTCGCCGGAATTTTAATGCCGCTTTATTGAGGCTTGTAGAAGGGTATTCACTCATCGGCGCAATCGGATCGCATAAGAAATGCAATGCCGCGGATGAGTTCTTTAAACGGACCGTGGGACAGACCTTGATTGAACTGACAGACAAGGCGAGGTGCAGCAGATGCTGAGCGTTCTTTCGAGAATCATCGACATCGGCATGGTCGCGCTCGGCGCGCTGATTGCGGGCGCCGTGCATGCGGGCGGTTTCGTGTGGCTCGACGACATGCAAAGCGTGTCGCTTGCATTCGACTGCCTGCTCGTGATCCTGTTCTTCCCGGCGCTCGGCGTCTATCAGTCGTGGCGCGGCAAGCCGCTGTACGACCTGCTGTGGCGCGTGTCGATGGGCTGGCTGATGGTCGAGGTCACGGGCGTCCTGATGAGCTTCAGCCTGCACCGCGCGGATATGCTGTCGCGCCTGTGGCTCGCCTACTGGGCAATCGCCACCGTCGTGCTGCTGATAGTCACCAAAGCGGGTGTGCATGCCGTGCTGCGCGGCCTGCGCCGCGAGGGCTACAACCACAAGAACGTGGCTATCGTCGGCGGGGCGCCTTATGGGCGGTTCCTGATCCAGCAGATGCGCCGCCGTCCCGAAGCAGGCTTCAGTCCTGTCGTCGTCTACGACGAAGACGATACGCGCAGCCACTACGAGGACACTGACGGCCCGCAGTCGATCGAAGGCGTGCGCGTCGAGCGCGACTACGAAGCGATGATCGACGAGATGCGCCGCCGCTCGGTACGCGAGCTGTGGATGGCGCTGCCGATGTCGAAAGAGAAGGTGATCCATCGCTTCGTGATGGAGTTTCGCAACGACTTCGTGAACATCCGCTTCATTCCCGATGTGCGCAGCCTCACGCTCTTCAGCCAGCCGATGGTCGATCTGCTCGGCGTGCCCGCCATCAATCTCGCGGCGTCGCCGATCACCGATCTGCGCGTGCTGCCCAAGCGCGTGTTCGACCGTCTGTTCGCCCTCGCCGCGCTGACGGTGCTCGCGCCGTTGATGCTGGCGATTGCCGCCGCCGTGAAGCTGTCGTCGCCGGGTCCGGTGTTTTTCCGGCAGCGTCGCAAGGGCATCGACGGACGCGAGTTCGAAATCTTCAAGTTCCGCTCGATGAAGGTTCACAAGGAAGAGGCGGGCAGGATTACCCAGGCCACGCGCCGCGACCCGCGCATCACGCCCGTCGGCGCGTTCCTGCGCCGCACGAGCCTCGACGAACTGCCGCAGTTCATCAACGTGCTGCGCGGCGAAATGTCCGTGGTGGGGCCGCGTCCGCACGCGCTCGAACACGACGACATCTACAAGGATCTGGTGAAAGGCTACATGCACCGCTACCGGATCAAGCCGGGCATCACGGGCTGGGCGCAGATCAACGGCTATCGCGGCGAAACCGACCGCATCGAAAAGATGATCGGCCGCGTCAAGCTCGACCTCTACTACATGCAGCACTGGAGCTTCTGGCTCGACATCAAGATCGTCGGTCTGACGTTCTGGAAGGGCTTCGTCGGCAGCAACGCGTACTGAACGCGCCCGCGCACTTCATTCACTGAAACCATTCAATCTCCGAGGTGTAATTCATGAACCTGACGATCGTTGGAACCGGATACGTGGGCCTCGTGACGGGTGCCTGTCTCGCGGACATTGGCCACGACGTATTCTGCCTCGACGTCGATCAGCGCAAGATCGACGTACTCAACAACGGCGGCGTGCCGATCCACGAGCCGGGCCTGCTCGAGATCATTGCGCGTAACCGCAAGGCGGGGCGGCTGAAGTTTTCGACGGATATCGAAGCGGCGGTCGCGCACGGCGACATCCAGTTCATCGCCGTCGGTACGCCGCCCGACGAAGACGGTTCCGCCGACCTGCAATACGTGCTCGCCGCGGCCCGCAACATCGGCCGTTACATGACAGGCTTCAAGGTGATCGTCGACAAGTCGACGGTGCCCGTCGGCACGGCGCGCCGCGTGGCGCGAGCCGTACAGGAAGAGCTCGATGCGCGCAGCCTGAAGCAGATGTTCTCGGTCGTGTCGAATCCCGAGTTCCTGAAAGAGGGCGCCGCTGTCGAAGACTTCACGCGCCCCGACCGCATCATCCTCGGCTGTGACGACGACGTGCCCGGAGAAAAGGCGCGCGAGCTGATGAAGCGCCTGTACGCGCCGTTCAATCGCAATCGCGAGCGCACGCTGTACATGGACGTGCGTTCCGCCGAGTTCACGAAATACGCGGCCAACGCAATGCTCGCCACGCGCATCTCGTTCATGAACGAACTCGCGAATCTCGCGGACCGCGTCGGCGCCGATATCGAAGCGGTGCGGCGCGGCATGGGCTCCGATCCGCGCATCGGCTACGACTTCCTGTATGCGGGCTGCGGCTACGGCGGCTCGTGCTTTCCGAAGGACGTACAGGCGCTGATCCGCACAGGCGGCGAGATGGGGCACAACCTGCGCATTCTCGAAGCCGTCGAAGCCGTCAACGAAACGCAGAAGAAAATCGTCGCGCAGAAGATCGTCGCGCGTCTGGGCGAGGACCTGTCGGATCGCACGATCGCCGTGTGGGGTCTCGCGTTCAAGCCGAACACCGACGACATGCGCGAAGCGCCGAGCCGTCCGCTGATCGCCGAGTTGCTCGCGCGCGGCGCGAAGGTCGTGGCCTACGACCCCGTGGCGATCGACGAATCGAAGCGCGTATTCGCGCTGGACCTGCAAGGCAAAGCGCAGCAGCTCGCACGTTTGCGCTTCGCGGAGGAAGAGATGCAGGCCGCCGAACAGGCCGACGCGCTCGTGATTCTCACCGAATGGAAGGTGTTCAAGAGCCCCGATTTCGACAGCCTCAAGACGCTGCTGAAGACGCCGCTGATCTTCGACGGCCGCAACCTGTACGAGCCGGACGCGATGCGCGAACTTGGCATCGAGTATCACGCGATTGGCCGCCGGCATGCGCAGCCGGAAGCGGGCGTGCGCGACGTCGCAGCGTTGAGCGCCGTCGCGCTGTAACGACGCAGGCGTCATCGATTCGAACAGAGGCCGCCCATGTTCGCCAACGTGCTGATCGTCTGCCACGCCAACGTGTGCCGCTCGCCCGCCGCGGAGCGGCTCGCCGCAAGGCTCTTCGCCGCGCGCCAGAGCGCGGGCAGCGCGCAGCCGATCGCGTTTCGCTCGGCGGGCCTGCACGCGATCGACGGACACGACATGGACCCCGTCATGCGCCGCCTGCTGGAGGAGCGCGGCGTCGCGAGCGGCGCGCATCGCGCGCGGCGCCTCGATGGCAAGCTCGTGCGCGAGGCGGACCTGATCCTCGTCACCGAGCAGCGGCAGGTCAAAGACGTGGAAGCGCTCGAACCCACTTCGCGCGGCAAGGTGTATCCCCTTGGCAAGTGGGACACGTGGGGCAGCGCCGATGTCGCCGATCCGCATGGACGCGACGTCGGCGCCTATCGCGACAGCCTGGCGCACATCGAACACCTCGTCATCGGATGGCTGAACAAAATATGCTGAAACGAAACATCGCGTTATCTCTTGTGCTGACGACTTTTCTGTCGGCGTGCGCGACGGCGCCGGGGAATTACCTCGATACGTCGCGTCTGAAGGAAGACACACAGAACAAGCCTGCTGAAACCTATCCCGTCAGATTGATCGATGCCGACGTGATCCAGCAGCAGCAGGCACGGACGGCGGCCGCGATCGCGAACCAGGTGCTGCCGCCGCCGGGCCCGTTCGCCGATCCGACGCAATATGTGTATCGCGTGGCGCCGCAGGACATCCTCGGCATCACGGTGTGGGATCACCCGGAACTGACGACGCCCAACGGCAGCACGCTGTCGGCGGGCGGCAACACCACGCAGTCGATCGGCGGCGCGCTACAGCAGCCCTATACGCAGGCGCTGCCGGGTCAAGCCGATCCGTACGGGCAGACGGTCGCGCCCGACGGCACGATTTATTTCCCGTTCGTCGGCCGCATCCGCGCGGCGGGCAGAACGACGGCGCAGTTGCGCGACGAACTGGCGCGCAAGCTGATTCCGTACATCCGTGATCCGCAGGTCGACGTGCGCGTGCTGTCGTACCGCAGCCAGAAGGTGCAGGTGACGGGCGACGTGAAGACGCCGGGGCCGCTTGCGCTGTCGGACGTGCCGCTCACGCTCGTCGATGCCATCACGCGTTCGGGCGGCTCGACCGACAACGCCGACCTGCAACGCGTGCGCCTCACGCGCAAGGGCAAGCTCTACGTGCTCGACGCGAACCGCATGCTCGACAAGGGCGACGCGACGCAAAACGTGATGCTCGAACCGGGCGACATCGTCAACGTGCCGGACCGCAGCGACACGCGGATCTTCGTGATGGGCGAAGTGAAAACCCCCATCCCCGTGCCGATGAACAAGGGCGAGCTGACCATTGCCGATGCCCTCACGCAGGCGGGCGGCATTCTCGACACCGATGCCAACCCGCGCCAGATCTACGTAATGCGCGGCATGAAGGAGAAGCCGACAACGCCCGAAGTCTATCGGCTCGACATGACGCAGCCCGACGCAATCATGCTGTCGTCGCAATTCGAGCTGCAACCGATGGACGTGGTGTACGTGGGCACGGCCGCCTCGACGACGTTCAACCGCGTGTTGCAGCAGGTTTTGCCGACGGTGCAGACCCTGTTCTACCTGAAGCAGCTGACGCGCTGACGGACGACCGTCGCACGCGCAATCGAGCAGTTGCATGACTGAACCGCCGCCGGTAGCCCGGCGCTTCGCCTCTCGGAACACGAACGGAGGCAACGCGCCGGGCGCCGCCGGCGCCCCGGATCAGAACCCTGAGCACAAGCCTCAGCATTAAAGCGAGTATCCAGGTGAGCACTCAAGCGAATCCCCATCTGGCCATGCAGGCCAAAACCGAAGAAGAGGACGTGGTCCTCGGCCAGCTGCTGCAGGTGATCATCGACGACATCGGGTGGCTGCTCGGCATTGCCGTCGTGATCGTCGCGATGGCAGGCTTCTACTGCTATGTCGCGAAGCCCGTCTATTCGGCCGACGCGCACGTGCGCGTGGAAACGTCGGACAACACGTCGCAGGCGCTCACGCAGACGCAGACGGGCGCGACGATCTCGACGGGACAATCGACCATTCCCACCGACGCCGAGATCGAGATGATCAAGAGCCGCGGCGTGGTCGCGCCCGTGGTTCAGCAGATGAAGCTGAACATCTCCGTGGCGCCGAAAACGATCCCCATTCTCGGCAGTCTCGCCGCGCGACTCGCGACGCCGGGCCAGCCCGCGAAGCCTTGGCTCGGCCTCGGCTCGTATGCGTGGGGCGGCGAAGTGGCCGATGTCGATTCGATCGACGTGACGCCCGCGCTCGAAGGCAAGAAGCTGACCCTCACGGCGCTCGACAACGAACGCTATTCGCTGATGACGTCCGACGGCGTACCGCTGCTGCGCGGCCAGGTCGGCCAGCCCGCGCAGGGCGGCGGCGTCGCGATCGTGGTCGACAAGCTCGTGGCGCGGCCAGGCACGCAGTTCACCGTGATGCGCGCGAACGATCTCGACGCCATTGCCGCGTTCCAGTCGGCGATCAATGTGCAGGAGCAGGGCAAGCAGACGGGCGTGATCTCCATCTCGCTCGAAGACCAGAACCCCGAGCATGCGGCCGCCGTCGCCAATGCGCTGGCGCAGTCGTATCTGACCGAGCACATTCGCACCAAGCAGGCCGATGCGAGCAAGATGCTCGATTTCCTGAAAAGCGAAGAGCCGCGCCTGAAGTCGGACCTCGAACGCGCGGAAGCGGCCCTCACGGCTTATCAGAGCAAGAGCGGCTCGATCAACGCAAGCGAAGAAGCGAAGGTCTATCTGGAAGGCAGCGTGCAATACGAGCAGCAGATTTCGTCGCTGCGCCTGCAGATCTCGCAGCTCGAACAGCGCTACGGCGACGATCACCCGATGATCAAGGCCGCGCAGCAGCAGATGGCCGAACTGCAGGCGCAGCGCGCGAAATACGCGGACCGTTTCCGCGATCTGCCCGCCACCGAAGTGAAGGCCGTGCAATTGCAGCGCGACGCCAAGGTCGCGGAAGACATCTACGTGCTGCTGCTGAACCGCGTGCAGGAACTGTCCGTGCAGAAAGCGGGCACGGGCGGCAACGTGCATATCGTCGATGTCGCGTTGCGCCCGGGTTCGCCCATCAAGCCGAAGAAGGCGCTGATCCTGTCGGCGGCGGCGATTCTCGGCCTCATCGTCGGCACGGGTTTCGTGTTCCTGCGCCGCAATATGTTCAAGGGCATCGATGATCCGGAAACCGTCGAGCGCACGTTCCATCTGCCCGTGTACGGTCTCGTGCCGCTGTCGTCGGAACAGGCGCTGCTGGAAAGCGCCGCCGTGCGCGGCGGCACGCGCCAGCGCGCAGTGCTCGCGAACGCGAAGCCGAAGGACGTGTGCATCGAAAGCCTGCGCAGCCTGCGCACGTCGATGCAGTTCACGCTGCAGGACGCGCGCAATCGCATCGTGATGTTCACGGGTCCGATGCCGGGCGTCGGCAAGAGTTTCCTCACGATCAACCTCGGCGTGCTGCTCGCCAACTCGGGCAAGCGCGTGCTGATGATCGACGGCGACATGCGGCGCGGCGCGCTCGAAAAGCATCTGGGCGTCTCGCAGGAAAACGGCTTGTCGGAATTGCTGAGCGGCCAGATTTCGCTGGAAGAGGCCGTGCGCGCGACGGACATCGACAACCTGGCGTTCATTTCGTGCGGCCGCCGTCCGCCGAATCCTTCCGAGCTGCTGATGTCGCCGCGCCTGCCGCAATACCTCGACGGCCTCGCGAAGCACTTCGACGTGATCCTGGTCGATACGCCGCCCGTGCTCGCCGTGACCGACGCGTCGATCATCGGCGGCTATGCGGGCTCGACGTTCTTCGTCGTGCGCTCCGGCATGCATAGCGAAGGCGAGATCGCCGATGCGCTCAAGCGCCTGCATTCGGCGGGCGTGCACGTGCAGGGCGCGATCTTCAACGCCATGCCGCCGCGCGCGCGCGGCAGCTACGACCGCAGCTACGCAGCCGTGCAGGAATACCTGAGCACCTGACGCAAGGCGTTGCGCTCTGCCGCGAAGCCGGGCGCGCGCCATCGAACAAGCCACGGAGAGGACAGGATGAAGATAACGGTACTGGTGCCGACCTATCGCCGCCCGCAGGATCTCGCGCGCTGCCTCGCAGCGCTGCAGAAGCAGGAGCGCGTGCCCGACGAAGTGGTCGTCGTCGCACGTCCCGACGACGACGCGACGCACGCCTGCCTGAGCGATCCCCTCGTGACAGGCGCATTGCCGCTGCATGTCGCGGCCGTCGACGTGCCCGGCCAGGTGGCCGCGCTCAATCGCGGGCTCGACGCCGCGACGGGCGACGTGATCGCGATCACGACGACGACGCCGCGCCGCACGCGGACTGGGTGCGCCGCATCGGCGCCGCGTTCGAAGGCGATCCGCGTCTGGGTGCATTGGGCGGGCGTGACTGGGTGCATCAGAAGGGCGGCGTGCTCGACGGCTCGCGCTTTCTGGTCGGCAAGATGCTGAAGTCGGGCAAGATCATCGGCAACCATCATCTGGGTGTCGGCGAAGCGCGCGAAGTCGATCTGCTGAAGGGCGCGAACATGAGCTACCGGCGCGACGCGATTCGCCAGATCCGCTTCGACGGCCGGCTGCGCGGCGCGGGTGCGCAGGTGCATAACGACATGGCGTTCAGCATGAGCGTGAAGAATGCTGGCTGGAAGCTGATCTACGATCCGCGCGTCGCCGTCGATCACTACCCCGCCGAGCGTTTCGACGACGACCGCCGCGATGCGCAGTCGCTGACCGCCGTGCGCAACGCCGCATACAACCTGCATCTGATCCTGCGCGACCAGTTGCCGCCCGTGCAGCGCGAAGTGGCGTGGTGGTGGTACGCGCTCGTCGGCACGCGCATCTATCCGGGCGCCGTGCACGCGATGCTCGCGTTGGCGTCCAAAGGCGCGCTCACGAAGCTCGCGCGCTGGCGTGCCGTGCGCACGGGCGCGCGCGAGGCGCGCCGCACCTTGGCGCAACAGCGCGGCGCGAATACGGGAACGGGCACAGGGGTGCACGCATGACGACGAAAGTGCACGTACACCTCTTTTACGGCGCTGACCCGCGTTTCTATCGCCAGGGCGAGAATATCGGCTGCCTGTATGGCTATCACCACGCCGAATCGGACGAATTCCAGCTGAGCTATTCGCAGGACGCGAAGGAAAGCAAGCCTGTGCGGCTCGTGCGCCGCGCGTTGAAGTCGATGCTCGGCTTCGACCTGCTCCACACGATGCGCAACCGCGACGCGATGCTGCGCGCCGACGTGATCTGGACGCACACGGAACAGGAGTGGCTGTCGGCGGCGCTGATGCTGCTGATGAACGGCCGGCACAACGCGCAGGACAAGCAGCCGCTGCTGCTCGCACAAAGCGTGTGGCTGCTGGACAAGTGGCCGAACTACGGCCTCATGCGGCGCTGGTTCTACCGCAAGCTGATCGCCCGCGCCGACCTGCTGACGACGCTCGCGCGCGACAACGCCGCGCTGTGCCGCGATTACTTCGGCCGCGACGCGACGCCGCTTTTCTACGGCCTCAATACGCGCGACTTCCCCGTGCAGTCTCCGCAGGACTGGCAGCCGCATACGCCGCTGCGCATCGCGGCCATCGGCAATGATCGCGATCGCGATTGGGAAACGCTGATCAAGGCGGTCGGCAATGATCCGCGCTTTGCCGTGCGCCTCGCGACACGGCGGCGCATTCCGCGCTCCCTGCATTCCCCGAACGTGGAAGTCGCGCCCGCCGCAGGCCTGAAAAAGCAGCGCGAACTGTACGACTGGGCCGATGTGGTCGTCGTGCCGTTGAGGCCGAACGCGCATGCGTCCGGGATCACGGTGATGCTCGAAGCGGCCGCCGTCGGCAAGCCGATGGTAGTCACGAACGTCGGCGGCTTGCAGGATTACTTTTCGGCGCGCACCGCCGCCTACGTGCCGCCGTTCGATGCCGACGCGCTGCGCGAGGCGCTGATCGGCCTGATCGCGTCGCCCGACAACGCATTGCGGCAGGCGCAAGCGGCCGCGCATGAGCTGACCACGCGCGATCACACGACGCAGAACTACGCGAGACAGCACGTGACGATCACGCGCGAATTGCTGCGCCGTCATGCGCGGCAGTCGCACCCGGCGCAGACCGCGCAGCCCGCGAAGACAGGCAGCAACGCCAACGCCCGCGTACCGTCGCAAAGCCGCGGGGGGCTGTAAGCAATGTCGTCGATCGCACGAGCCGGCATCGACCGCGCTGCGCGCGCCGTCAAGAACGAAAGGCGCGAGCGCAAGGACTGGCTGCCGCCTGCGTTGCTGTGGCTCGTCACGGCGATGCTGATCGTCGCGCATCAGGGCACCGTGCTCACGCTCGCGTTCCCGGTGCTGTCGATTGCCGTCGGCTTCTGGCTGTACTTCAAGAGTCCGGCGAAGTACGTCGGGTACATGTGGTGGCTGTGGTTTCTGAGCCCCGAGGTGCGGCGTCTTGCCGATTGGTCGAAAGGCGCGTTCACGCCGACGAGCCTGATCCAGGTCGCGCCGCTCGCCGTCACGATGATCAGCGGTTTGTCGCTGATCCGCTTCTACCCGGTGCTCGCGCAAAAACGCGGTTTGCCGGTCTTGCTGGTGCTGGCGGGGCTCGCCTATGCGTTCATGATCGGCGTCGTCTCCAGCGGGCCGCTGGCGGCGCTCTACGACCTCGCGAACTGGGTCTATCCGATCCTGATCGGCTTTCACATCATGGCGCACTCGCGCCAGTACCCGGCGTTCCGCGACGCGATCATCAACACGTTCATCTGGGGCATGCTGCTGATGGGCGGCTACGGCCTCGTGCAGTTCTTCGTCATGCCGCAGTGGGACGCGTTGTGGATGCTCGGCTCGCAGATGAACTCACAGGGCGACCCCGTGCCGTTCGGCGTGCGCGTGTTCAGCACGATGAACTCGTCGGGCCCGTTCGCGCTTGCGATGATGGGCGCGATGGTCTACGTGATGGCCGCGAACCATCGCGTGCGCTGGCTGGCGGGCGCGTTCGGCTTTCTTTCGTTCTGTCTGTCGCTGGTGCGCTCGACCTGGGGCGGCTGGGTGATCGCGATGCTCATTCAACTCGTCAAGTCGAACAACAAGGTGCGCATCCGCATCGTCGCGAGCGCGCTCGTGCTCGCGGGCCTGTGCGTGCCGCTGCTCGCCGTCGGTCCCGTTGCCGAGCGGATGCAGGCGCGCCTGCAGACGATCGTCAATCTGCACGACGACCAGAGCTACGCGGCGCGCAACGAGTTCTACGCCACGTTCGCGAAAACCGCCTTCACCGACGTGACAGGAGAAGGCCTCGGCGCAACGGGCACGTCGACCAAGCTCTCCAACGACGGCGGCCAGCTCGGGCAATACGGCAACTTCGACAGCGGCGTGATGAACATTCCATTCGTGCTCGGCTGGCCGGGCACGCTGCTGTACATGTCGGGCGTGATCTGGCTGCTCGCGCGCGCGCTGCGCGCGTCGTTCCGGCTGCGCGACGACAAGTTCGCGTCGGCGTCGCTGTCGCTGTCGCTCGCGATCTTCGCGATGCTGGTGTTCACCAATTCGCTCGTCGGCACGGGCGGGCTGCTGCTGTTCATGGGCGCGTTTTCGATTCTTTCCGCGGCGCACTGGCAAAAGCTGAACACGCGCCGCCGTTCAATTTTTCATGGAGGCACCGATTGAGAGTCGCCATCGTCACCCACGTGGTGCGTCATAACGACGGACAGGGCCGCGTCAATTACGAAATCGCGCGCGCGGCGCTCGACGAGAACATTGAGATCACCCTGGTCGCCTCGCATGTCGCGCCCGAACTGCTCGAGCATCCGCTCGTGAGCTGGGCGCCCGTGAAGATCGGCCGCTTCTGGCCGACCAATCTGCTGCGCCAGCAGGTGTTCGCGCTCAAGAGCGCGTGGTGGCTGCGCACACATCGCGCGGAATACGACGTGCTGCATGTGAACGGCTTCATCACGTGGATGCCCGCCGACGTCAACACCGCGCACTTCGTGCATACGGGCTGGTACAGGAGCAAGTACTACCCGTTCGGGCTGACCAAGGGCGTGTGGTCGGCATACCAGTTCGTCTATACGCGCGCGAACGCCGTGCTGGAGCGCTGGGCGTACCGGCGTTCGCGCGTGATTACGGCCGTGTCGCAGAAGGTCGCGGCGGAGATCGCCGCGATCGGGCTCACGCCGGGCAACCGGCTCGACGTGATCTACAACGGCGTCGATACGCAGGGCTTTGCGGCGGCGCACGGCGACCGCGCGCGCTTCAGGCTGCCCGACGACAAATTCCTGCTGCTGTTCGTCGGCGATCTGCGCACGCCGCGCAAGAACCTCGGAACGGTGCTCAAGGCGTTGCAGCAGCTGCCCGAACGCGTGCATATCGCCGTCGCGGGTTATCTGCCGGGCAGCCCGTACCCGGAAGAAGCAAAAGCGCTCGGCATCGCGGATCGCGTACATTTTCTCGGGCTCGTCAAAGAGATGCCCGTGCTGATGCATTCCGTCGATGCCTACGTGTTTCCGTCGCGCTACGAAGCGATGAGCCTGTCGCTGCTCGAAGCGATGGCGGCGGGCTTGCCCGTCGTGACGGCGCATACGGCGGGCGGGGCGGAAATCATCACGCCCGAATGCGGCATCGTGCTCGATGATCCCGATGATCCGCAGGCGCTTGCGCAGGCCATCGGCCGTCTCGCTTCGAACGACGAAACGCGCCTCGCGATG
The DNA here is from genome assembly GCF_037126505.1 of Paraburkholderia bengalensis. NCBI lineage: Bacteria > Pseudomonadati > Pseudomonadota > Betaproteobacteria > Burkholderiales > Burkholderiaceae > Paraburkholderia > Paraburkholderia bengalensis. Next base: position 754 of record NZ_JACFYJ010000133.1, on the reverse strand, counting down.
GGCCGCGCGGCCAGCGAACTTGCGACGGGCTTCGGCTGGGCGCGCATGGCGCAGCAGTACATCGCGCTGTATCGACAGATCGCGGGGCAGCGCGAAGACCGCCGCCGCGCGAAAACCCGCACCGACAACGACGCCGACACGCTGGCCGCCAATGTGCTGGCCGGCCCGCAGGGCGCCGACCGCGCGTGACGCAGTGGCACGCTGCACGCACCTCGACAACGACAAGGAAGCACACACCATGAGCACTCGACCCATCAAATCGCTGCAGATCGGCATGCACTGGTTTCCGGAACGCGCGGGCGGTCTCGACCGCATGTATTACTCACTGATCGGCGCGCTGCCGGGCGCGGGCGTCGAAGTGCGCGGCGTCGTCGCGGGCTCGCCGCGCGTTGCGCAGGACACCAACGGCGCCATCAACGGTTTCGGTTCCGCCGCGCAGTCGCTGCCGCTGCGCCTGATGGCCGCGCGCCGCGCCTTGCGCCGTGAGATTCGCGAGCAGCGCCCCGACGTGATCTCGTCGCACTTTGCGCTGTACACGTTTCCGGGCCTCGACGCGATGCGCGGCATTCCTCAGGTCTCGCATTTCCAGGGGCCATGGGCCGACGAGAGCCACGTCGAAGGGGCCGACTCGCTCGGCCAACGCGCGAAGCGCTATCTGGAGCAGACGGTGTATGCGCGTTCTTCGCGGCTGATCGTGCTGTCCGATGCGTTCGGCCGGATTCTCTCGTCGCGTTACGGCATCCCGGCCGAGCGC
>NZ_JACFYJ010000132.1:0-18218 GCF_037126505.1 Paraburkholderia bengalensis | reverse complement strand
GAACTTTGCCGTCAGCACCGTCGTGATCGCTGCCGTCAGCGTGGTCTTGCCGTGGTCAACGTGACCGATCGTGCCGACGTTCACGTGCGGCTTGGTCCGTTCGAATTTACCTTTAGCCATGTTTCTCTTCTTTCAAAAAGTTGTTCGATGAATGACTGTGCGAGGTCTTACTTCGACTTCGCGTTGATGATCGCTTCCGACACGTTACGCGGAGCTTCTGCGTAGTGCTTGAACTCCATCGTGTACGTTGCGCGGCCTTGCGTCAGCGAGCGCAGCGACGTCGAGTAGCCGAACATCTCCGACAGCGGCACTTCCGCGCGGACGATCTTGCCACCGCCCACCATGTCTTCCATGCCCTGGACGATACCGCGACGGCCCGACAGGTCGCCCATCACGTTGCCCATGTAGTCTTCAGGCGTTTCGACTTCCACGGCCATCATCGGCTCGAGGATCACCGGGTTCGCCTTGCGCATTGCTTCCTTGAACGCCATCGAACCGGCCATGCGGAACGCATTTTCGTTCGAGTCAACGTCGTGGTACGAACCGAACGTCAGGTGGACCTTGACGTCGACGACCGGGAAGCCAGCCAACACGCCGGCCTTCAGCGTTTCCTGGATACCCTTGTCGACTGCCGGGATGTATTCACGCGGAATCACACCACCCTTGATCTCGTCGAGGAACTCGTAGCCCTTGCCTTGTTCGTTCGGCTCGAGCGTGATGACTGCGTGACCATACTGGCCGCGGCCGCCCGACTGCTTGACGAACTTGCCTTCGACGTCCGAAGCCGTGCTGCGGATCGTTTCGCGGTAAGCAACCTGCGGCTTGCCAACCGTCGCTTCGACACCGAATTCACGCTTCATACGGTCGACCAGAATTTCGAGGTGGAGCTCGCCCATGCCCGAAATAATGGTTTGGCCCGACTCTTCGTCCGTTTGAACGCGGAACGACGGGTCTTCCTGTGCCAGACGGTTCAGCGCCAGACCCATCTTTTCCTGGTCAGCCTTCGTCTTCGGCTCGACGGCCTGCGAAATCACCGGCTCCGGGAACACCATGCGCTCGAGCACGATCGGGTGTGCCGGGTCGCACAGCGTGTCGCCCGTGGTCGCTTCCTTCAGGCCGACGGCTGCGGCGATGTCGCCTGCGCGCACTTCCTTGATTTCTTCCCGCTGGTTCGCGTGCATCTGCAGAATACGACCCAGACGTTCCTTCTTGTCCTTGGTCGCGTTCAGCACGGTGTCACCCGAGTTCACGACACCCGAATACACGCGGAAGAAGATCAGCTGACCAACGAACGGGTCGGTCATGATCTTGAACGCGAGTGCCGAGAACTTTTCGTCGTCAGCTGCGCGGCGCTCTGCCTTTTCGCCGCTTTCGAGTTCGCCCGTAACCGGCGGAATGTCAACCGGCGACGGCAGGAAGTCGATGACGGCGTCGAGCATGCGCTGCACGCCCTTGTTCTTGAACGCGGTGCCGCACAGCATCGGCTGGATTTCGCACGCGATGGTCCGGTCGCGGATCGCCTTGACGATTTCCGCTTCCGACAGCTCTTCGCCGCCGAGGTACTTTTCCATCAGCTCTTCGCTGGCTTCGGCTGCCGACTCGATCATCTTTTCGCGCCACTCGTTGCACGTATCAACGAGTTCAGCCGGGATGTCGACGTAGTCGAACTTCGTGCCTTGCGACGCTTCGTCCCAAATGATCGCCTTCATCTTCAACAGATCGACGACGCCCTTGAAGCTTTCTTCGGCGCCGATCGGCACCACGACGGGAACCGGGTTCGCCTTCAGACGGGTCTTCAGCTGGTCGTAGACCTTGAAGAAGTTCGCGCCGGTACGGTCCATCTTGTTGACGAACGCGAGACGGGGCACCTTGTACTTGTTAGCCTGGCGCCACACCGTTTCCGACTGCGGCTGCACGCCGCCCACTGCGCAGTACACCATGCACGCGCCGTCGAGCACGCGCATCGAGCGCTCGACTTCAATCGTGAAGTCGACGTGGCCCGGGGTGTCGATGATGTTGATGCGGTGTTCCGGGTAGTTGTTACCCATGCCCTTCCAGAACGCCGTGGTAGCAGCGGACGTGATCGTGATACCACGTTCCTGTTCCTGCTCCATCCAGTCCATGGTGGCGGCGCCGTCGTGCACTTCACCGATCTTGTGGTTCACGCCGGTATAGAACAGGATGCGCTCGGTCGTCGTCGTTTTGCCGGCGTCGATGTGAGCGCTAATACCGATGTTACGGTAGCGCTCGATAGGAGTCTTGCGAGCCACTTTGATCCTCTATTGGGATGACACGATGGAGACCTGCCCATCGCGCCCTAACACAAACGGGCGAGGCGCTTTGCCAGCGCACCCGCCCGGAATTTCTTTCCGCTTTACAGCCGACCCGGGATGGGTGCTTAGAAACGGAAGTGCGAGAACGCCTTGTTGGCTTCTGCCATCCGGTGAACTTCGTCGCGCTTCTTCATCGCGCCACCACGGCCTTCAGCCGCTTCGGAGAGTTCACCAGCCAGACGCAGAGCCATCGACTTCTCGCTGCGCTTCTTCGCGGCTTCACGCAGCCAACGCATCGCCAATGCCATACGACGCGACGGACGCACTTCGACCGGAACCTGATAGTTCGCACCACCAACGCGACGGCTCTTCACTTCGACCACCGGCTTCACGTTGTTGAGCGCTACCGTGAACACTTCCAGCGGGTCCTTGCCACCCTTGGTCTGGATCTGTTCGAAAGCGCCGTACACAATGCGCTCGGCAACCGACTTCTTGCCGGAGAGCATCAGCACGTTCATGAATTTTGCAACATCAACGTTACCGAACTTCGGGTCCGGCAACACTTCCCGCTTGGGGACTTCGCGACGACGCGGCATGTTTCTTCCTTTACCTTTTCAGTTGGAGCAGTGCTTGTTCACCGCCCCGCGGCCACCAACTAACCCGATTCATCCATGACGACTTACCAGCCTGGTCGGGTGACCACTTACTCGACAGCACCGGCTATCCGGCACCACCGCCAAAACCGCTCCTGCGAGCGACCTGTTACTGCTGAACGGCTGCTTACTTGCCAGCCTTGGCGCGCTTCGCACCGTACTTCGAGCGAGCCTGCTTACGATCCTTGACGCCCTGGGTATCCAGCGAGCCGCGAACCATGTGGTAACGCACACCCGGCAAGTCCTTCACACGGCCGCCGCGAATCAGAACGACCGAGTGTTCTTGCAGGTTGTGGCCTTCACCACCGATGTACGAAATGACTTCGAAGCCGTTCGTCAGACGAACCTTGGCGACCTTACGGAGCGCCGAGTTCGGCTTCTTCGGCGTCGTGGTGTACACACGCGTGCACACGCCGCGACGCTGGGGGCAGTCCTGCAGGGCCGGCGACTTGCTCTTCGTCGTTTCCGACGCGCGGCCTTTGCGAACCAGTTGATTGATGGTTGGCATTGTTTATTCCTGAAATTGAACAAAATCAGCACATTCGTTTCTGGGCAAAGCAAAAACGAGAGCGCTTCTGACTACTTCCTGACTGCTTTTGAGGTACTGCTGGCTTCCGGACAGGACAGGTTTGCGGCGAGCTGACGCCGCGCGCAATGCTGCCAAAATCCGGAACCTAGCATGATATTCCGGAAATCCTAAACGAGTCAACAGGTTGCGTCGTCCCGGAAGAGGCGGCGGACGATTTTGCGATCAATCGGCGGCGACGACTTCAAGCAGTTCGTCGCCGAAGCGGTCGAGCTTGCGAGCGCCCATACCCGGAATGTGGCGCAAATCTTCGAGCGATTCGGGACAGTTCCTCGCAATTTCAGCCAGTGTCGCGTCGTGGAAGATCACGTAGGCGGGGACGCCGTCGCTCTTCGCCGTCTCGGTACGCCATGCGCGCAGCCGATCCCAGCGCGCCCGCTCGCGGCCGTTCATGCCCGCCGTCGGATCGGCGCGTTCGCTGGTGCGTCCCGACGATTGACGCGTGCGGACAGGCTTGACGTAGCGCCGCATGGTGACGGTCTGTTCGCCCTTCAGTACGGCCTTGCTCGCCTCCGTCAGCACGAGCGCGCCAAAACCGTCGTGATCGACGGTGAGAAATCCGAATGCGACCAGCTGACGAAACACGGCCCGCCATTCGTGTTCGGACAACGCCGCGCCGATCCCGAACGTACTGATCTTCTCGTGGCCGCGCTGCAGAATTTTCTCGGTTCGATTGCCACGCAAAATGTCGATCAGGTGTCCCGCGCCAAAGTTGAAGCCGCTCGCACGTTGCGCGCGAAACACGCACGACAACGCCATCTGCGACTCGCGCGTCGCGTCCCACGACGCCGGCGGTTCGAGGCAGGTGTCGCAGTTCCCGCACGGCTTGCCCTCCTCGCCGAAGTAAGCGAGCAGCCGCACACGCCGGCATGTCGCCGTCTCGCACAGGCCGAGCAACGCGTCGAGCTTGCCTGTCTGCACGCGTTTGTGCGCCTCGTCGGCTTCGGACTCGTCAATCATCTTGCGCTGCTGCACGACGTCGCCGAGGCCGTAGGCCATCCACGCATTGGCCGGCAAGCCGTCGCGTCCCGCGCGGCCCGTTTCCTGGTAGTAGCCTTCAACGCTCTTCGGCAGATCCAGATGCGCGACGAAGCGCACGTCCGGCTTGTCGATGCCCATGCCGAATGCGATCGTCGCGCACATCACGATGCCTTCGTCGCGCTGGAAGATTTCCTGATGCTTCTGGCGCACTTCGAATTCCATGCCCGCGTGATACGGCAACGCGCGCACGCCCTGCGCCTTGAGCCATTCGGCCGTCTCCTCCACCTTGCGCCGCGACAGACAGTAGACGACGCCCGCATCCGTCGTGCCGTCCGCGCGCGAATGCTCCCCGCGAATAAAGTCGAGCAGCTGCGAGCGCGCGTTGTCTTTCTCGACGATCCGGTAACGGATATTCGGGCGATCGAAGCTCGATACGAATACGCGCGCATCGTCGAGCGCGAGACGATGAATGATTTCGTCGCGGGTGATCGCGTCAGCGGTGGCAGTGAGCGCGATGCGCGGCACCGACGGGAACCGCTCGTGCAGCACCGACAACTGGATATATTCGGGCCGGAAATCGTGCCCCCATTGCGACACGCAGTGCGCCTCGTCGATTGCGAACAATCCGATGCGCGCGCGCTCGAGCAGATCGAGAAAGCGCGGCGTCATCAGACGTTCAGGTGCGACGTAGAGCAGATCGATTTCGCCCTCGCGCAACGCGCGCTCGGTTGCGGCGGCATCGGCGCCCGACAGCGTCGAGTTCAGGTACGCGGCACGCACGCCGACTTCGGTGAGGGCGGCGACCTGATCCTGCATCAGCGCGATCAGCGGCGACACGACGATGCCCGCACCCAGTCCCGCCTCGCGCCGCACCAGCGACGGAATCTGATAACACAGCGACTTGCCGCCACCCGTCGGCATCAGCACGAGACAGTCGCCGCCCGCCGCGACGTGTTCGACGATTTCGCCCTGCTGCCCTCGAAACGCGGGATAACCGAAAACTTCGTTGAGGATCTGGAGCGGACGGGACATGAAGAGAGAACGGTGCGTGGTGCGAGTGACTCGAATTTTACCAACCGAATCGCGTTTCGCCTGGGCTTTGTCGACGCATTCATCGTTCGGCCGATGCCGACGCGCATAGGAAAAGCGCACAAAACGACGGACGAAAAAAAACCGCCCGGTCGAAACCGGGCGGTTTGGCAACGAGGTCTGCCTGACGTGGCGGCTTGCGCCGCCAGCCGGATTACTCGTTGGTGTGAGGCGTTTGTTCAGCGGCCGGGGTTTCCGGCGTACCGAACTCGAAGGCCTCTTCGGCAGCGATCTGGTCGAAACGCTCGCGATCCGCCATTTCCTTGCTCTTGCGTGCCTTGTGGAACGCGAGACCCGTACCGGCCGGAATCAGACGACCGACGATCACGTTTTCCTTCAGGCCACGCAGATCGTCGCGCTTGCCCATGATCGCCGCTTCCGTCAGGACGCGGGTCGTTTCCTGGAACGATGCCGCCGAGATGAACGAATCCGTCGACAGCGACGCCTTCGTGATACCCAGCAGGATGTTCTCGTACGTTGCCGGACGCTTGTCTTCCGCGATCATGCGATCGTTTTCGTCAAGCATGTCCGAGCGCTCGACCTGCTCGCCCGGAATGAAGCGCGTGTCGCCGTTGTCGCTGATCTGCACGCGACGCAGCATCTGACGCACGATCACTTCAATGTGCTTGTCGTTGATCTTCACGCCCTGCAGACGGTACACGTCCTGCACTTCGTCCACGATGTAGCGCGACAGCGCCTCGATACCCTGCAGACGCAGGATGTCGTGCGGATCGGCCGGACCGTCCACGATCATTTCGCCCTTGTTGACGACCTGACCATCGTGGACCAGAACCTGCTTTTCCTTCGCGATCAGGAACTCGTGCTGATTGCCTTCGAGGTCCGTGATAACGAGACGCTGCTTGCCCTTCGTGTCCTTACCGAACGACGTCGTACCCGTGACTTCCGCCAGGATACCTGCGTCCTTCGGCGAACGTGCTTCGAACAGTTCCGCCACACGCGGCAGACCACCCGTAATGTCACGCGTCTTCTGCGCTTCAGTCGGGATACGTGCGAGCACTTCACCCACCTGAACCTGCTGACCGTCCTTCACGGTGATCAGTGCGCCGACCTGGAAGCCGATCTGAACCGAGTGCTCCGAGTTCGGGATCTTGACTTCCTCGCCGTTCGCGTCGAGCAGCTTGACCTGCGGACGCACGCTCTTCGAAGCCTGCGAACCGCGGCGCTTCACGTCGATCACGACCAGCGTGGAAAGACCCGTCACGTCGTCGATCTGCTTCGCGACCGTCACGCCTTCCTCGACGTTTTCGAACTTCACCGTACCGCCCCACTCGGTGATGATCGGACGCGTCAGCGGATCCCACGTGGCCAGTTGCGTGCCCGCCTTGATCTGCGCGCCGTCGAGTTGCAGCAGCGTCGCGCCGTACGGCACCTTGTGACGCTCGCGCTCGCGGCCGTGATCGTCGGTGATCATCGCTTCGCCCGAACGCGAAATGACGATCTGCTCGCCCTTCGCATTCGTGACGTAACGCATCGTCGACGTGAAACGCACCGTACCGTTGCTCTTCGCCTCGACCGACGACGCCACTGCCGCACGCGATGCCGCACCACCGATGTGGAACGTACGCATCGTCAGCTGCGTGCCCGGTTCACCGATCGACTGCGCAGCGATCACGCCGACTGCTTCGCCGACGTTCACGAGCGAGCCACGGCCCAGGTCGCGGCCATAGCACGATGCGCACAGACCGTAACGCGTTTCACAGGTGAGCGGCGTACGCACGCGCACTTCGTCGATACCCAGGCGCTCGATTTCTTCGACAGCCGTTTCGTCGAGCAGCGTGCCCGATTCGTACAGCGTCTCCTGCGTCTCCGGATTGACGACGTCCGCCACCGCGACGCGGCCCAGAATACGGTCGCGCAGCGCTTCGACGACTTCACCACCTTCGACCAGCGCCTTCATCGCCACGCCTTGCGACGTGCCGCAATCGTCTTCGACCACGACGAGATCCTGCGTCACGTCGACGAGACGCCGCGTCAGGTAACCCGAGTTCGCCGTCTTCAGTGCCGTATCAGCCAGACCCTTACGTGCGCCGTGGGTCGAGATGAAGTACTGCAACACGTTCAGGCCTTCGCGGAAGTTCGCCGTAATCGGCGTCTCGATGATCGAGCCGTCCGGCTTCGCCATCAGGCCGCGCATACCGGCCAGCTGACGGATCTGGACCGCCGAACCGCGCGCGCCCGAGTCGGCCATCATGTAGATCGAGTTGAACGACTCCTGACGCGTTTCGTTGCCGTCGCGGTCCACAACGGGTTCCGTCGACAGCTGCTCCATCATCGCCTTGCCGACCGCTTCCGACGTCGCCGACCAGATGTCGACCACGTTGTTGTAGCGCTCTTGCGCGGTGACGAGACCCGACATGTACTGACGGTCGTATTCCTTCACCTTCTTCGCGGCGTCGCCGACGATCGTTTCCTTCTGCGGCGGCACGAGCATGTCGTCGACGCAGATGGAGATACCGGCGCGCGTTGCCAGACGGAAGCCCGACTGCATCAGCTGGTCGGCGAAGATCACCGTTTCGCGCAGACCGCACTTACGGAACGCCGTGTTGATCAGACGCGAAATTTCCTTCTTCTTCAGCGGCTTGTTCAGCACCGAGAAGGGCAGGCCCGGCGGCAGGATTTCCGACAGGATCGCGCGGCCGACCGTGGTCGCGTACAGCGAGATCTTCGGCACGAACGCCGGCGCGCCTTCCGACTTGTCTTCGTTGTGGACCATTTCCGTGATCCGCACGTTGACGCGCGAGGCCAGCTCGACTTCCTTGTTCTCGTACGCGCGCAGCACTTCCGACACGCCTGTGAACGTCAGGCCTTCGCCCTTGCCGTTGATCGCTTCGCGCGTCGCGTAGTACAAGCCGAGCACGATATCCTGCGACGGCACGATCGACGGATCGCCGTTAGCCGGGAACAGCACGTTGTTCGACGCCAGCATCAGCGTGCGCGCTTCCATCTGCGCTTCGAGCGACAGCGGAACGTGAACAGCCATCTGGTCACCGTCGAAGTCGGCGTTGAACGCCGCGCAAACGAGCGGGTGCAGCTGGATTGCCTTACCTTCGATCAGCACCGGCTCGAAAGCCTGAATACCGAGACGGTGCAGCGTCGGCGCACGGTTCAGCATGACCGGGTGCTCGCGGATCACCTCTTCGAGGATGTCCCACACCACGGGCGTCTGGTTCTCAACTTCCTTCTTCGCAGCCTTGATGGTGGTAGCGACACCCATCACTTCCAGCTTGTTGAAGATGAACGGCTTGAACAGTTCGAGCGCCATCAGCTTCGGCAGGCCGCACTGGTGCAGCTTCAGCGTCGGGCCGACCACGATGACCGAACGGCCCGAGTAGTCGACGCGCTTACCGAGCAGGTTCTGACGGAAGCGACCGCCCTTACCCTTGATCATGTCGGCGAGCGACTTCAGCGGACGCTTGTTCGCACCCGTCATCGCCTTGCCGCGACGGCCGTTGTCGAGCAGCGAATCGACGGCTTCCTGGAGCATCCGCTTTTCGTTGCGGACGATGATTTCAGGCGCCTTCAGTTCGAGCAGACGCTTCAACCGGTTGTTACGGTTGATCACGCGGCGATACAGGTCGTTCAGGTCGGACGTCGCGAAACGGCCGCCGTCCAGCGGAACCAGCGGACGCAGTTCCGGCGGCAGCACGGGCAGCACTTCGAGAATCATCCACTCGGGCTTGATGCCCGAACGCTGGAAGGCCTCGAGCACCTTCAGACGCTTCGCGTACTTCTTGATCTTCGCTTCCGAACCCGTGTTCTTCAGCTCCGAGCGCAGCGTTTCGACCTGCTCGTCGATGTTGATCGCGCGCAGCAGTTCGCGCACGCCTTCCGCGCCCATTTCCGCACGGAATTCGTCACCGTACTCTTCGACCTTGTTGTAGTAATCCTCTTCCGTCATGATCTGACGCGCCTTCAGCGGCGTCATGCCCGGATCGATCACCACATACGCCTCGAAGTACAGCACGCGCTCGATGTCGCGCAGCGTCATGTCGAGCACCATGCCCAGACGCGACGGCAGCGACTTCAGGAACCAGATGTGCGCGACAGGCGAGGCCAGTTCGATGTGGCCCATGCGTTCGCGACGCACCTTCGCGAGCGTCACTTCGACGCCGCACTTCTCGCAGATCACGCCACGGTGCTTCAGGCGCTTGTACTTGCCGCAAAGGCATTCGTAGTCCTTGATCGGACCAAAAATCTTCGCGCAGAACAGACCATCCCGCTCCGGCTTGAACGTGCGGTAGTTGATGGTTTCCGGCTTCTTCACTTCGCCGAACGACCACGAACGGATCTTGTCCGGCGAGGCCAGACCGATCTTGATCGCGTCGAAAACTTCTTCCTGTTGGACTTGCTTGAATAGATCGAGCAGAGCTTTCATTGCTTTCTCTCCGTAGTCCGATTAGTTGCGGTCGAGGTCGATGTCGATACCGAGCGAGCGGATTTCCTTCACCAGCACGTTGAAGGATTCCGGCATGCCCGCGTCGATCACGTGATCGCCCTTGACCAGGTTCTCGTAAACCTTGGTCCGGCCTGTCACGTCGTCCGACTTGACCGTCAACATTTCCTGCAGCACATACGATGCGCCGTAGGCTTCGAGCGCCCACACTTCCATTTCACCGAAACGCTGGCCACCGAACTGCGCCTTACCACCCAGCGGCTGCTGCGTGACGAGCGAGTACGGACCCGTCGAACGCGCGTGCATCTTGTCGTCGACCAGGTGGTGCAGCTTCAGGTAGTGCATGTAGCCGACCGTCACCGTCCGTTCGAAGGCTTCACCCGTGCGGCCGTCGTACAGACGCACCTGGTTCTTCGACTTCGTCATGCCGAGGTTCTGCGCGATGTCGTCCGGGAAGGCCAGGTCGAGCATGCTCGACATTTCTTCTTCCGTTGCACCGTCGAACACCGGCGTGGCGAACGGCACGCCTTCGCGCAGGTTCTTCGCCAGTTCGAGGATCTCGTCGTCGGAGAAGCTGTCCAGCTCTTCCGCGCGGCCCGACTCGTTGTAGATCTTGGTCAGGAACGTGCGAACTTCTTCGATCTTCGCTTGACGCTGCAGCATTTCGCCGATACGCCAGCCCAGACCCTTCGCGGCCCAACCCAGATGCACTTCGAGAACCTGACCCACGTTCATCCGTGACGGAACGCCGAGCGGGTTCAGCACGACGTCTGCGGGACGGCCATCGGCCATGTACGGCATGTCTTCGATCGGCACGATCTTCGACACGACACCCTTGTTACCGTGACGGCCTGCCATCTTGTCGCCAGGCTGCAGGCGGCGCTTGACTGCCAGGTACACCTTGACCATCTTCAGCACGCCCGGCGGCAGTTCGTCGCCTTGCGTGAGCTTCTTGCGCTTCTCTTCGAATGCGAGGTCGAACTGGTGGCGCTTCTGTTCGATCGAATCCTTGATCGCTTCGAGCTGCGCCGCTGCTTCTTCGTCCGCGAGGCGGATGTCGAACCAGTGGTAGTGATCCAGATCTTCCAGGTAAGCGCGTTCGATCTTCGTGCCCTTCGCGAGCTTCTTCGGACCGCCGTTCGCCACCTTGCCTTCGAGCATGCGTGCGAGACGCTGGAACGCGTCGCCTTCCACGATACGCAGCTGGTCGTTCAGGTCGAGGCGATAGCGCTTCAGTTCATCGTCGATGATCTGTTGCGCACGCTTGTCGCGCTGGATGCCTTCACGCGTGAACACCTGCACGTCGATGACCGTGCCGCTCATGCCCGACGGCACGCGCAGCGACGTGTCCTTCACATCCGAAGCCTTTTCGCCGAAGATCGCGCGCAGCAGCTTTTCTTCCGGCGTCAGCTGGGTTTCGCCCTTCGGCGTGACCTTGCCGACCAGCACGTCGCCTGCTTCGACTTCCGCGCCGATGTACACGATGCCCGACTCGTCGAGACGGCCAAGCTGTACTTCAGCGAGATTCGAAATATCGCGCGTGATTTCTTCCGGTCCGAGCTTCGTGTCGCGAGCGACGACGTTCAGTTCTTCGATGTGGATCGACGTGTAGCGATCGTCGGCCACGACCTTTTCCGAGATCAGGATCGAGTCTTCGAAGTTGTAGCCGTTCCACGGCATGAACGCGACCAGCATGTTCTGGCCAAGCGCCAGTTCGCCCAGATCGGTCGAAGCGCCGTCAGCCAGCACGTCGCCGCGCGCAACCTTGTCGCCCACCTTCGCGATCGGACGCTGGTTGATGTTCGTGTTCTGGTTCGAACGCGTGTACTTGATCAGGTTGTAGATGTCGACACCGACGTCACCGGCAACCGCTTCTTCGTCGTTCACGCGAATCACGATACGGCCTGCGTCGACGTAATCGACCACACCGCCGCGCAGTGCCTGGACGGTCGTGCCCGAGTCGACTGCCACCGTGCGCTCGATGCCCGTACCGACGACCGGCTTTTCGGGACGCAGACACGGCACAGCCTGACGCTGCATGTTCGAGCCCATCAGTGCACGGTTCGCGTCGTCGTGCTCGAGGAACGGAATCAGCGATGCTGCCACCGACACGATCTGCGACGGCGCCACGTCCATGTACTGGATGCGGTCCGGCGTGACCATCAGCGTTTCGCCCGCTTCACGCGACGACACGAGTTCGTCGGTAAGCGAACCGTCTTCGGCCACGGCCGCGTTCGCCTGAGCGATCACGTAACGGCCTTCTTCGATCGCTGACAGATAGTCGATCTGATCCGTGACCTTGCTGTCCACGACCTTGCGATACGGCGTCTCAAGGAAGCCGTATTCGTTCAGGTGCGCGTACAGAGCCAGCGAGTTGATCAGACCGATGTTCGGACCTTCCGGCGTTTCGATCGGGCACACGCGGCCATAGTGCGTCGGGTGCACGTCGCGAACTTCAAAGCCAGCGCGCTCGCGCGTCAGACCGCCCGGGCCAAGTGCCGACACGCGGCGCTTGTGGGTGATTTCCGACAGCGGGTTGGTCTGGTCCATGAACTGCGACAGCTGCGACGAACCGAAGAACTCGCGAATCGCCGACGAAATCGGCTTCGAGTTGATCAGGTCGTGCGGCATGAGGTTTTCGCTTTCGGCCTGGCCGAGGCGTTCCTTCACTGCACGTTCGACACGCACGAGACCGGCGCGGAACTGGTTCTCGGCCAGTTCGCCGACGCAACGCACACGGCGGTTGCCGAGGTGGTCGATGTCGTCCACTTCGCCCTTGCCGTTGCGCAGTTCGACCAGGATCTTGATCGTCGCGAGGATGTCGTCGTCCTGCAGCGTCATCGGGCCGACGATTTCGTCACGGCCGACACGGCGATTGAACTTCATACGACCCACCTTCGACAGGTCGTACGCTTCTTCGCTGTAGAACAGACGGTTGAACAGCGCCTCGACGGCTTCTTCCGTCGGCGGCTCGCCCGGACGCATCATGCGGTAGATCGCGATGCGCGCAGCCATCTTGTCGGCCGTTTCGTCGATACGCAGCGTCGACGAAATGTACGGACCCTGGTCCAGATCGTTCGTGTAGAGCGTCTGGATGTCCTTGATCTTCGCTTCGCGCAGCTTGTCGAGCACGCTTTCCGTGATCTCGTCGTTTGCGTTCGCGATCACTTCGCCCGTATCGCCGTCAACGACGTTCTTGGCCAGCACGCGGCCGAGCAGATAGTCTTCAGGGACCGAGATGTACTTGGTCTTGGCGTTTTCGAGGTCGCGAATGTGCTTCGCGTTGATACGCTTGTCCTTCGTGACGATGACCTTGCCATCGCGATCCGTGATGTCGAAGCGCGCGACTTCGCCACGCAGACGCTCCGGAACGAACTCCATCTGCGCGCCTTCCGGCATGAGCGTGAAGTTGTCGAACACGAAGAAGTTCGCGAGGATCTGTTCCGGCGTCAGGCCGATTGCCTTCAGCAGGATCGTGACGGGCATCTTGCGACGACGGTCGACGCGGAAGTAGAGCACGTCCTTCGGGTCGAATTCGAAGTCGAGCCACGAGCCGCGGTAAGGAATGATACGTGCCGAGAACAGCAGCTTGCCGGAGCTGTGCGTCTTGCCCTTGTCGTGTTCGAAGAACACGCCAGGCGAACGGTGCAGCTGCGACACGATCACACGTTCCGTGCCGTTAATGACGAACGAGCCGGTCGGCGTCATGAGCGGAATTTCGCCCATGTACACTTCCTGCTCTTTCACTTCCTTGACGACGGGCTTGCTCGGCGATTCCTTGTCGAGCAGCACCAGGCGCACCTTGGCGCGCAGCGCCGAGCAGTAAGTCAGACCGCGCTGCTGACATTCCTTGATGTTGAATGCCGGCGGCGACAGCATGTAGCTGACGAACTCTAGACGAGCAAAGCCGTTATGCGAAACAATGGGAAAAACCGAGGTAAACGCAGCCTGCAGACCTTCCGGTTTGCGCTGCGCCGTGGGCACTTCTGCTTGCAGAAACGTGCTGAATGATTCAAGCTGGGTAGCCAGCAGGAAAGGTACTTGGTGAACGATGGGGCGCTTCGCGAAACTCTTGCGAATACGCTTCTTCTCGGTGAAGGAATATTGCATACGATCTCCGAATCACGGCGGGCATTGTTGTCGAGGCGGGATACCTTGATGTGACAACCCGAGTGTTCACCGACTGAGACCCGTTGGCCGTCCGATGGCTTGAACGAGCCTAGAAGCTTGGTGGTTGGCCGCTACCAACCGCTGGCTGACGGCAGCGGATGCCTGTGTTGCCCGCTACCCGACCAAACTTGCCTTCTGCAGTCGCTTCAGAAGACAAAGAGAAGCGCCAGTCAAACCTACCGAACGGCGATTTTCTTTGGCTTCTGGGTGGACATTCCTGCCGATGCAACCGGGCAAAAACGTCGTCCCCACAAAGCACAAAAAGGCCGGCGGTAGATTAACCGCCAGCCTTCGCACAGCCCGCTGAAACTTACTTGATTTCAGCCTTCGCGCCTGCGTCTTCCAGCTTCTTCTTGGCTTCTTCAGCCGCAGCCTTGGGCACCGCTTCCTTGACGGGCTTCGGTGCGCCATCGACCAGGTCCTTCGCTTCCTTCAGGCCGAGACCCGTCAGTTCGCGAACAGCCTTAATCACTGCAACCTTGTTGCCACCGGCTTCCGACAGGATGACCGTGAACTCGGTTTGCTCTTCAGCTGCAGCAGCGCCGCCGCCTGCACCTGCGGGGCCAGCAACTGCGACAGCAGCAGCCGACACGCCAAACTTTTCTTCGAACGCCTTAACCAGCTCGTTCAGTTCCAGAACCGACATCGCGCCTACGGCTTCGAGGATGTCTTCTTTTGCGATTGCCATTTGAAATACTCCTAAATTGAATTCGGATACAGCCAGCGATCAATTACGCCCGACTGAAGTGCGTCGATGCGCTGCTTACGCAGCTTCGCCTTGCTTCTTTTCTGCCAGCGCGGCCATAGCGCGCGCGAAGCCAGAAACAGGCGCTTGCATAACGAACAACAGCTTGGAGAGCAGCTCTTCGCGGCTCGGGATGTTGGCCAGCGCTTGCACGCCTGCCTTGTCCATCACCTTGCCTTCGTAGGAACCAGCCTTGATGACCAACTTGTCATTGCCCTTGCTGAAGTCGTTGACGACCTTAGCAGCAGCAATTGCATCTTCGGAGATGCCGTAGATCAGAGGACCGGTCATCTGCTCAGCCAGCGGAGCAAACGGGGTACCTTCGACAGCGCGACGCGCCAGCGTGTTCTTCAACACGCGCAGATACACCTGTTGCTCGCGCGCTTTCGCGCGCAGCTTGGTCAGATCGCCAACCGTGATCCCACGATACTCAGCCAGAACGACGGTCTGGGCCTTCGCGACTTGCGCGGAGACCTCAGCGACGACGGCCTGCTTGCTTTCTTTGTTCAGTGGCACGGTTAACCTCCAGATTCAATGCACTTGGCACATGCCTCGCACATCGCGTTCAACAACGGCGTCCGACCAGTCAGGAGTATTTCGACCATTCGAGGTCCGCATGGCTGCGGGAATCAAACGGCTTCATCACTTCAAAACCTTTTCGGGTTCGCCATCTGCGTTGGCTTGAATTAAGGAAGCACCCGACTACTGCGCCCCCACCAACGGTCTTTGACAACCGGCCGCTCGATCGAACTGCAATCTCGCGACCGCCCAAAGCCCTTAAATCCGCCCCACCTTACGACGAGGCGATTAAAACTTTACTGTGCTGTCAGCGTAGCCTGATCAACACGCACGCCGACGCCCATCGTGCTGGACAGTGCGACCTTGCGCAGGTACACGCCCTTGCTCGTAGCAGGCTTGGCCTTTTGCAGCGCTTCGATCAGTGCGTTCAGATTCGTACGCAGTGCCGTCGGCTCGAACGATGCGCGGCCGATGGTTGCGTGGATGATACCGGCCTTGTCGACACGGAATTGAACCTGACCAGCCTTCGCGTTCTTGACGGCGGTCGCGACGTCCGGCGTCACCGTGCCAACCTTCGGGTTCGGCATCAGGCCACGCGGGCCCAGGATCTGACCCAGCGTACCGACGATACGCATCGTGTCCGGCGAAGCGATCACGATGTCGAAATTCAGGTTACCGGCCTTCACTTGCTCGGCCAGGTCTTCCATACCGACGATCTCTGCACCCGCTGCGCGAGCCTGCTCGGCCTTTTCGCCTTGCGCGAACACAGCAACGCGAACCGACTTACCCGTACCCGCCGGCAGAACGACCGAACCGCGAACCACTTGGTCCGACTTCTTTGCGTCGATGCCGAGTTGCACTGCGACGTCGATCGATTCGTCGAACTTCGCGCTCGCGCATTCCTTCACGAGCGACAGAGCCTCTTCGATCGCGTACAGCTTCTGTCGATCGACCTTGCTTGCAAATGCTTGCAGACGCTTCGAAAGCTTAGCCATTTACACGCCCTCCACGGTGATGCCCATCGAGCGGGCGCTACCAGCGATCGTACGAACCGCTGCGTCAAGATCAGCTGCCGTAAGGTCCGGCATCTTGGTCTTGGCGATTTCTTCAGCTTGAGCGCGCGTGATCTTGCCGACCTTGTCGGTGTGCGGCTTGCTCGAACCCTTGTCGATCTTCGCGGCCTTCTTGATCAGAACCGTAGCCGGCGGCGTCTTCAGAACGAACGTGAAGCTCTTGTCGGCGAAGGCGGTGATGACCACCGGAATCGGCAGACCCGGTTCCATCGCTTGAGTCTGCGCGTTGAACGCCTTGCAGAACTCCATGATGTTCAGGCCGCGTTGACCCAGTGCCGGACCAACCGGCGGCGACGGATTGGCTTTACCTGCAGGAATCTGCAGCTTGATAAAGCCGATGATTTTCTTTGCCATGTTGACAACCTCTTTGGAACGCCACTGCGTTCGGTGAGTAGTAACGCATCTTCGTCAAGCTTCGACTACCGACGCTCCTCAACGGCCATTACGCGGACCGTAAGCGCGAAATGCGAATCGCGCCTTAGCGCGATTCGCGGAAACCTCTGTTACAGCTTCTCGACCTGGCCGAACTCGAGTTCGACAGGTGTTGCGCGCCCGAAGATCGTCACAGAAACACGGACACGCGACTTTTCGTAATTGACTTCTTCGACGCTGCCGTTGAAATCCGTAAAAGGACCGTCCTTCACGCGGACCATCTCGCCAACTTCGAACAGGGTCTTGGGGCGCGGCTTTTCCACACCTTCCTGCATCTGCGACATGATCTTCTCGACTTCCCGCGGGGAAATCGGGCTAGGACGATTGCGCGCACCGCCCACAAAACCGGTTACCTTGGCCGTGTTCTTCACGAGGTGCCAGGTTTCGTCCGTCATCTCCATTTCAACGAGCACGTAGCCCGGAAAGAAACGACGCTCCGTTACCGACTTATGACCACCCTTCACTTCAACGACTTCTTCAGTCGGAACGAGAATCTGGCCAAATTTGTCCTGCATGCCCGCACGCTCGATGCGCTCCTGAAGCGCACGTTGCACGCTCTTCTCCATGCCGGAGTAGGCGTGCACCACGTACCAACGTTTTCCACTCGGGGACGCCGGAATATCACTCATATCATTTCCAACCCAGAATCGCCGAGAAAATCGCCCACTCGATGGATTTGTCACAAATCCAGAGAAAGACCGCCATGACCAGCACAAAACCGAAGACCACTAAAGTTGTTTGGCTCGCCTCCTTGCGGGTCGGCCAGACAACCTTGCGCACTTCCTTGTACGAATCTTTGGCGAACGCGATAAAACCCTTGCCGGGCGCTGAGAGAAGACCGACTGCAACGCCTGCGATCAGCCCGACAGCCAGAGCTGCTCCGCGGACGTACCACTCTTGGCCATTCAGCCAGAAGAATCCCACGAACCCGGCCAAGACCAACAATACACCGGCGACGAGCATCAACTTGTCGCTCGAAGTATTAACAGTTTCGACGGAAGGATTCGCCATAACACCTTAACAAGCGCCACATACAGCGCGAGAGTTGGCAGGGGCAGAGGGAATCGAACCCCCAACCTTCGGTTTTGGAGACCGACGCTCTGCCAGTTGAGCTATACCCCTAAACCATTGGGGCTGGCGGTATCGCCAACCCCGAAACAACCGATCAACGAGAAATTTCTGGCTTTACTCGATGATCTTGGCAACGACACCTGCGCCGACGGTACGGCCACCTTCGCGGATCGCGAAGCGCAGACCTTCTTCCATGGCGATCGGGGCGATCA
>NZ_JACFYJ010000131.1:0-18418 GCF_037126505.1 Paraburkholderia bengalensis | reverse complement strand
AATCCAACCGCATCCCCTTTGACTACAATGGCGCGCCTTGAGGACAGGAATGTTATGTTTTCAACGGCGACGCCGTTGCAAGGGAAGGCATGAAGGGCAGGCTCTGCTCGATATTCGCGCGGCCTCCTCGAATCGCGTTCAAACGAGCCGGTTCAAGGCAGAACG
This sequence comes from Paraburkholderia bengalensis, assembly GCF_037126505.1. NCBI lineage: Bacteria > Pseudomonadati > Pseudomonadota > Betaproteobacteria > Burkholderiales > Burkholderiaceae > Paraburkholderia > Paraburkholderia bengalensis. The sequence goes on along the minus strand of NZ_JACFYJ010000131.1, from coordinate 18,253 downwards.
AAACCACGTTAATGGCCGCTTCGTGAGCCGAAGCGCCGCCCGAATGGCCACACCACGGACGTATCCAACGACCGCTGCTGGCCGAATCCCGGCCGAGGGCCCATCTGTTCGATGCGCGCGATACGGCAGGTCGACGGTCGTCACGTTAGACGATGAAGCCGCAACCACGCCATATGCATAAACAAGCCGTGCAATCATGCAAATCATGCCACGCAAGGCCTGACGGTTTGCACGGGAGTGACCGGGGGCATCGCCCGCGTAGGCGGACGTTCAAAGGAGCGCGTGACGACTGCTATGGACGCTGTTCCGGTTCCTTTGTGGGCAGTCTGGTCGTGCCATGGATTCGCCAGTACAACGCGCGCGATTCGATGCAGCAAGCACTTTGCAAGGCAGACCGCCGTTGCCATGCGGTCGCGCTAGCAATGCGCCGGTTGATCACTGCAAACAGCGCAGTGGCCCTACGAAAGGGCATCTCGAGCGACGACCCGTGCGCGCTCTGCACGGCTGTGAAAGAGGCAGCGGTGCTACGCGATGCCGACACTGCAGAGAAGCACGCCGCAATGCCGATCGGCGCAATGCCGTCAGCAGCGGCGGCCTCCAGGGCATGAACTGCCAAGCCGTCGACATCTGGCAGTTCTCTTGGCGGCGAACCGCGGCCGGCGCATCCGCATCCAGCATGCGGCGCACCGCCAGGCGTGCCATAGGCGCAGGCACCTGTCCGGTCTTGGCCGGCACCACAGCGCCGTCTCACCCAGCACGGGCGCTGCCGCAAGACTTTCCCACGGATAGTTGCGCAGATTTGCGACGCTGCGATTCCAGGACACGCGCACCCGCCAGTCGCCCCCGTCGCCGCTCCCCCACGAAAACGTCACAGCATTTTCGGCGGCTTAAGCATTTCTTAATGTTTGGTGCTCAAAATTTAGCGTCGGGATGCAGCAATAGCCACTTGTTACGTGCGCGATGCTGTTGTACCTTGCGCCGTCGCGGACATAACGCGATACGTTCACGGCATCAATGCGGCGACGGATATGACGAACACAATAGGTGCGGCTCACCCCGACTTTTCTGCAGCGAATTTTGATTCATCAGTGTATTTGTAGCAAACGTGCATACATACGCTCACATGCAGTCTTCAGCAATTTGGTAACAGAGCCCCTTGCCCGGGAAAGCTTCAACGAGCGTGCGAATGCGGATCCTATACACGAACTTTCACCGACATCATGGTGGGGGGCATGACACTTACCTGCTTTGCCTGATCGCCGCACTTGCCCACGAACATGCGATTACGGTAGCTGTGCCGGGTTCGAGCCGACTGTATGGTCTGGCATCAAAGATTCCAGGAGTACAGGTAGCCAGTATTGACTACTCCACCCGCGGGGGCAAATGGTGGCACAAGTTTTCGCAATTGCGACGTCTGATTTGCCGTGGCAACTTTGATGTCGTCCATGTAAACGGCTCAGCTGACCACAGACTGGTAATGCTCGCCACGTCCGCAGCTCGAAAACGGCCGCGGATCGTATTCACAAAACATAACGATTACTCAGCCCGCAGCGCCGGCAATTTGCTGCGTGCGTGGCTTGCCACCGATCACGTCATAGCGGTCAGCGACTTCGTGGCGAGCAATCTTGTCAGGTCCCCGTATCGCCGACGACAGATCACCACCATTCGTCATGGGATAGATCACGACCGGTTCGCTCCGACGTCACGGGATGACGTGGGCGCGATCCGCGCACGCTATTTCGGCGCAGCCCATCGTGGCAAGGTTGTGCTGGGAAGCACCGCGGGAACCAGCTACGAAAAAGGCTGGCTGGATCTGCTGACCGCCATTAGCCACCTGCCGTCACCTGAGCGCAACAGCTTCCTTGTCATTATCGCTGGTTCGATGCCAACTGAAGACTTGCGGCTTCGGGTAGAGAAAATGGGATTGACGACGCAGGTCGTTTTCACCGGACTGCTGGACGACGTGCGGCCTGTTCTTTCGGCGAGCGATGTCGCCTTTGTGCTATCGCATCGGGAAACGTTGTCGTATGCGTGCCGCGAAGCAATGGCTATGGGGTTGCCCGTGCTCATCTCGCAATCAGGCGGGTTGCCCGAGAATGTAAAAGAAGGTGTGGATGGCTGGATCGTTCCGGTGCGCGATCCCCATGCCATTGCCGCTGTATTGAAGCGAATTCTCAGGGATCCGGCGGGGGTTGGGGTCATGGGGTGCGCGGCACGCGTCAAGAGCCAATCCGAGTTCGGGTTGACACCGTTCGTCGCCGCCACCCTGGCGGTCTACGGCGCGGCACCACCGTCCAGTGAACGGCGCATGCCGTCGGTCAGCATGGGGAACGAATCGCTTGGTCAAGTGGTACCGTCACGCTGATGATCTCAATCGCAATCCTTACTTACCATCAGATCGCGGAAGTGCCCCCACATGGGACGCCACTGCGAGCCCTAACGGTGTCCCCGGCGGACTTCCGGCGCCAGATGGCGTGGATGCACCGTCTCGGGTTCCGCGGTCTGTCCATGCGCGACCTTATGCCGTATTTACGGCGTGAGCGAACTGGTAAGGTCTTTGGCATCACCTTCGACGATGGCTTTCGCAACGTCCACCAGCATGCAATGCCAGTACTGGATGCATTCGGGTTCACGGCCACGAACTATTTCGTGTCCCATCAACTCAATGGGACCAATGTCTGGGATCGCGAGCTGGGCGTCCCAGACGCTCCGCTAATGGGCGTACCGGAAATGCGCGAATGGGCACGAGCAGGCCACGAGGTCGGCTCTCACACGCTTGACCACGTGCATCTGCCAAAGGTTCGGCCGGAGGAAGCACTTCGTCAGATCGTGCAATCCAAACATGAACTGGAACAACTTCTCGGTGATCCTGTGACGGCGTTTTGCTACCCGTATGGTGAGCAAGAACCCGCACATCGGGAAATGGTCAAGGATGCCGGGTATGTAAGCGCCACACTGACACAACGCGGTCGCGCGTCCGTCAGCGACGACCCATTTAGCTTGCCGCGAATCACCGTCTCTTCCCGGAGCATTTTGCGTTTCTTGCAAAAGAGCCTGACCCGTCACGAGGACATACGCCGGAATTCGCCGCGCGAGATCAGACGCAAGACCGATTCATCAAGCTTGGTTTAGTCCGCGATTACGTAGGAATGGACATCGTCGGGCCTGCCAGGCACGTGCCGCGCGCGCCGTGTCGACGGGTAGCAGACAGTTGGGTTAATGTGTGCATCAGACCTCGCTTCGAGGGCGGTTACTCATCTGTCTGGTGTCTTGTCCCAGAATATCGATGTTTTTCTTTATCTCGGGCTCGCATGGCAGGCTGCTCGTGACGACATGTGCAACAGTCCCGCTGCTCACGCCGCTACGATTGTGTGTATCGCCTCGTTCACTGCGCATTCATAAGCCCACTTCCGCACCGGATGCTATCTAGCACCCGCAGGAGCATCGCCCCGATCAGCTTCTCTGGAGCCATGCTCGGCCGGCGTGAACGTGTCGTCGCCGCGCATATTCTGCTGCGGTGGGTGAGTTTCCTACACCAACGGCTTTGCGATCTGTCTCATTGACTTCCATGCGACCAATTTCCGCAGCCTGTTAGCCTAGAACCGATAGTTCACGGACGCTAGCGTATTAAGCTCGCTTCTGCGCTCCGTGATTGGGCTTCCGCCCGCGTAGTGTTGCAGACGCCCAAGCGTCACTGCGACGGAGGCGACCCAATGCCGGGAGATGTCGTAGCTTGCATAACCGTTCAGATGCACGTCCCTGATACCCGAGCTCGTGTTGTAAGCGGGCAATCCGGACGCTGCGCTTTGACGCTCCGACACCCCAAAAAAAGTTCGGGTATAAAGCGCATCGGCCCACGTGAAGCCTGGGCCGAACGAAAAGAGCCAGCCGCCTGCGGGTAACGACGCATACAGGTCGGTCGTGACGTACTTCCCTTGCCCGTGCCCGCTAATGTCCTGATACAGCGCAATAGAACCTGTAAACGCCCAGACAGTGTAATCAGCGAAGACTTTCAGCTTCGCGCTGCTGTCCACGTCGCCGAGACCATGCAGATGCGGATCATCCTTTTCCTGACGTGACTGAAAGTCCAGACTGATCGACGTGCCGACGTGGTAGTTCTCGCCTCGCAACACGTTCAGCCCCAAGACGTCAGGACCTTGCGAGAAGACGCGATCATTCCATGAGATATCCAGGGCCGGATATGGGATGTAGCGCAGTTCGTGGGAGCCGGGATATTGCGGCGTGACTATCAGGCCCGGGCCGAATGCGACCTTCCAGGGGGTCGCCGGCTCTGCCGCGCTGGGAGCCAGTGCTGCGGTGCCCGCAGGACCGCTCGCGTCGGCGAGTGCGCCGATTGCATGTGTGCCGAACAAAACCACCGTCGCGAGCTGGGTGAAGGAAATACGTGTTGTGCGCATCATGCCTTCACCCTGCCAACCGCCGCGAGCTGCCTTAGGCGCCGCGCCAGCGCTTTCGACACCACCGGAGTGCCACTCAGGTCTCCGGTTCGGCTCGCCAATTCGCTCTCGCGCAGGAACAGCGCGGTTTCGCGCGCAACAATTTCGCGTTCGTTGTCGGAGGTAATCATGTGATACGAGTCGTCGAGCCAGATCGTGCGCAAGAAAGTTGATGCAATCGACGAGGCTACGAAGCGTGGGTTTCGCGGGCTAGATGTTTCGTCGTCGATTGCATGGATGATCAGGCAATCGTTTCGAATCTCACCGACATTCGCGCGTACAAACGCGGCCAGTCGACTTGCTTCGTGCAGAGCGGGAAGAGAAATCGTGGCCGGGCCAATCTCGCTAAAGTCGTCGCGCTCCATCGCGCGCGCGACCTTGGCGCGAAGTGCTTCATTGCGCAGGCCATACGGCTCCGACTCGCGATAGCGATAGCGCCAACGCAGCGGTGAGTAATACGCCCAGTTCAGCAAAAAGCGGTACCAGGGAATCGCCCAGCCGTCGTACGTGAGCGTCAGCGACAATAGTGCGACCGACTGCGCCTGTGGGCGCCGGTGCACGAGCGCGAGGCCCAGCGCGGCTCCGATCGAGAGTCCGCAAACCGACACGCGGTCATAGCGCGCAGCCAGTTCGTCAAACTCATGCGTCGCCGCGTCCAGCCATTGCTCCATGGGTTGCTCGACCGAACCGGCGCTGTATCCACCTAGCACAGGCGCGCACGTGGTAAAACCTTCATCGTTCAGAAAGCGAGACAGATAACGAAGTTCTAGCGGTGAGCTCGACAAGCCATGCAGGAGCAGGACAGCATGTCCGTCACCTTCGTTGAAGATTTGCCTTGCAGAAGTGGTCATCGTTGCCCCCGTCAGTCCGCGAAGCGCAACACCAGGAACTCGCCTGCGTGCGTAGTGAAACGTTCGCAGACGCAATCGACGAGCCGAGGCACACTGTCGCCTGCCAGTCCCGGCGCGTCCGCTCGTGCACTATCACTCGTACCCGGGACGACCGCTGCGTGGGGGCGCAACCGCAGGCGGTGCGAACCCGGGCAAAGTGTATGCGACAGGCGGCGGATATCGTCGGGCTCGACCTCCTCAAATCGCGGACCGGGCGCTATATCGGCCGGCGGGCGCCGGTATCCGGCGGAAGGCTTTATTGCGGCATCGAACTGCTGAGCGACGCCGTCGGTACCAGCCGGCGTCCGCTCAAGCGCCTGAATCAGCACGAAAGACGTGTGATATTGCGACAGATGACGCAGCAGACGATGCGTCTCGTCGACGGCACGGCGCGCCAACATCCGCTCATTGTCGTGGCGGAGCAGCATTTCGTAACGGGACTGCGCGACCGCTGCAATCAGTTCTGCACGAAACTGCGCCCGGCGCAGCCTCTCAACCAGCGTGATCACGACCAGCGCGACAAGCGGATATGAAACAACGAACAGCACATCGTAGCGATTGATCACCCCAAGTGTGGCGTACGGCGGCACGAACAGGTAATCGGCAATACATAGCCCCGCCAGCAGTACCGTCAGCGCAGGCGCAAGGCCGAAATAATATTCGACGAGCACAGCTGCAATACTAAACGCCGTACCAGGACCGACAGACCCGAGCAACGGATGCAGAAGCAACCGAACCCCGCTCGCGACGCATAGCGCGACGATTGCTGCGATCCATCGCCGCGCTCCCCTGGGTGCCCAGCGGCGAGCATTCTGAACTTGCATGTTACCGGATCCTCGCTCGAAACGAGGGGTACGCGTTGGCCCAAAATAGACTGATGGCCAGAGAGCCTCCAAAAAACTAACTGAATCCTGTCAAACGATAACATATGTTGCTTACGTTGCTTACCGGCCGTCCCCAACGTGTAAGGGGCGTGCCTGCCCATGCGTGTGGATGTCGGAACAGCCGTACGCTTATCGACGGCCAATGCCACAAAAATCCGCACGGTCGCGACGATGGGCGGCAACCTTCTGCAACGGACGCGCTGCCTCTACTTTTTCGATACGGGCCGCAGGCCTGAAACGAGCGCGAACCCTGCACGGGCGTTACCGCGATGGCAAGCGCTAACCGGATGCACGCCATAATCGGAGCGAGCAAGCATCGCATCGCCGTGCATCCGTCGGATCTGTGGCATGGCTGCCCTCGACGCAACGGCACATGTCGGGCTCGCAAGGCTAACGGTGCTGCAGTTTGCGCAATTCCATCGCTTGCTCCGGGACACGCCGCCGTCGACACCTGCATGAACGCAATCATGAAGAAACTTGTCGTGTCGGGCGCCTTTGTCGTCGGCTTGTCGACGAGTGCCATCGCAGCAGGAGCAGGCGTGAGGAACTGGCTAGCAGCGCGGGCGGCACGCGCGGTAGCTGGTCCACCTGCGGTGCAGGCATGAGCGACCCGCCGGGGGGCTCGCACAGCGAGGCGAGGAGCGCGGGCGGCGTGGGCGATTGGTCGGACGGGGGACCACGGGCGTTGGCCGCCGCGGCCACCCGCGCATTCGTTGCGCTGGGCCGCATGCTTCGCTCCCTTAAGAAATCCTTACGCAGAAGCGAGGTCGATGCATCCCACAATCGTCGAACGCATAAGCCGCTGTGGTTGGCAGTACGCCAGTCGTCACTGTTTCATTAGTCACTCTATATTCCGTAGTACCGAATATTAGATTCGTGCCAGATTCTTATGCGAGCGCGTTTCCCGGCAGGTCACGGCGCGCTCGACAGCAGCGACATTGTCGCCTTGGACGCCGATCGTGCAATTGTCACCGGTGCTTCCGTTGCTACCGATGCTGCTGCAACTTCTGATAAAAGAGCGAGCAAGTACCCATTTGAAGCAGCAGGATACTAGACTTCAGCGCCCGTCGCTTAAGGGTTTGCTAAGGCATCGGCCCCTATACTTTTACTGTCCCAGCGGATGACCTTCCACGCAGGTGGTTGAGCTGCAGGTATCGACGATGCGTCACCTCCGTCGATCCCTTGCCGTGACCGCCTTTTCGAGGGCCCGGCAGTTTTGCCGGGCCTGCTTTTTCTCGTGTGGCGGCTGCGGTGAACTGACGCCGCTCGCGTGTGGGCGCATACGCCACGTGCCACGTTGTGACGCGGCGAGTAGGCGGTAAAATTGCCCACTCGCGCTACTGCTCTGTCAATGGTGTTCGAAGAACTTGCCGCCGCTATCACTATTGATTCGCGAACCGGACTGCGAGAAATTCAGCGGCGCAGCACCGTACTCGCTCGCGGACTGTCGCCCTGCCCCAGAAACATCGGAGCCGTAGTCGGGGTAATGCACCTTCGACTGATGCAGTACGCCGTTCTTCTCTGCCTGCGTGACCTGCGCCTTCACTTCGTCGCGCGTCGATCCGTTCGAATCAGCCTTTGCATACGAAATCATGGGCATCGCAAGCGACCCGACGATCAGTGTAATGGTGAATGACGTTTTCATTGAACTCTCCTTCTGTGAGCAAATAATCTGTCCAGCATACGCCGTGTCCAGATCTGGGAATCGTGTTACTGCGAATTCAGATTATTCTCCTCAACTTAACTGTTCCTTATACGATCACGATTGCTTCCACCATACGCCGGAGATCGATTCTCGATTGATGACGCGGAATAGGATAGAAACACTATGCATTCCTAAGCATTCGCTAAGCCACGCACATTCATAGTGCCCCTTATAGCTGCACAGCGTTGTCAAATCGCTCATCGCCAGAATCGGGGCTAGCACAGTGTCGAGCGAAGACGTGCATCGTTGCAGAACAAGCTCCCGGAAGTCAGGGTCGTCTTGGACAAGATCCTTCCCACCACTGTCGGCGAAACGGGGGCCGTCCACCTCGCCGCCCAGGCAGGTCTGCGGCACGCAACTGACTGACGTGCCTGGAGTGAGGCTCTACATCAGTACGGGTGCGTTCGCGGTACTGCTCAGGCGGAGCCTGCCTGAACATGAAACGCGCGGTCATCGATACGGGACCATTTATCGCAACAGCCGCACGCGTCGCTGGGTGTAACCTATCCACTCACGCGCCCGAACAGCTCGGCAGGCCGGCCCCTATCGCAATCGCGCGTGTAGCAACACAAGCCTCGAAGCTCGGCGACATGACGAACTCTCGTCTCATCGTGGTCCACGCGTCGAAGCTGGCGGACGCCCAACAACCTCGCGGGCGCTATGAAACGCATCAGGGGTCTCGAAAAGTCCTCGGACGCCGCCGCGCCTGCATTAAAGCCCGGGGGGCGGTGGCTGACTGCCGCAAGCCGGACCAGTCAACCACGACGCGCCCCAGCCCTGCGCGACTGCTCGCCGAGCCAAGCGAAGTGCAAAAAGACACTTACTGATATGCTCCCGCAGCGAGTTTCCGCCCGCGAGGCGTTTCCTCTTAAGCCTCCCGTAAGCAGCTGATGGCAATAATCCGGTCATTCTGGAGATGCGGCACCATGCGGCTGTTGCTGGTGGAAGATGACGAGATGATCGGTGAGCCCGTCGCAACCACGCTGCGGCACGCCGGCTACGCGGTGGATTGGGCGCGAGACGGGCGTGAAGCCGAATTGTCGCTCGAACACGATGTCTACGACCTTGTGCTACTCGATCTCGGCCTGCCGAAATCAGACGGAATCAATGTGCTCGCCCGCTACCGGCGTCAAGGTGGAAACGCTCCCGTATTGGTCCTCACTGCGCGTGACACCATCGAGAATCGCATTGCGGGTCTCGATGCAGGCGCCGACGATTATCTGGTCAAACCTTTCGATCTCGACGAACTGGCTGCGCGCGTGCGCGCATTGCTACGTCGCCGCGCTGGACGAACCTGCCCTGTCTATTCGCACGGCGACCTCGTGCTGAACCCCGCCAGCCAGGAGGTGACGCTGAACGGAGAACCGCTTTCGCTCGGGCCGCGTGAATTCAGCCTGTTGCGGGCACTTATTGAAGAACCGACGCGACTCTATACCCGCTCTGAGCTGGAAGACAAGCTGTATGGGTGGGGTGAAGAAGTGAGTAGTAATGCAATTGAGGTTCACGTGCACGGCCTTCGCCGCAAGCTCGGCGCCGAGCAGATCGTGACGGTCCGGGGTGTCGGCTACCGTCTTAAGCGATGCGAATGACATCGATCCGCCGTTGGCTGCTCGGATGGCTGATTGCCGGACTCGCCGTCTCGGCATTGGGAGCCGGCTACGCCATTTTCCACACAGCGCGCGAGGAAGCCAGCGAACTGTTCGACTACGAACTGCGCACGGTGGCTGAATCGCTGCCCGCAAATATCGGCTCGGCCGACACGGTCCTGCAAAGCCAGCCGGATTTCGAAGGTCTGTCCGAAGACCGTCTTTTCATCGAGGTCTGGGGTCAGACAGGAGGGAGCGTATACAAATCGCTCGGACGGCTTGACCTTCCCCGCTTCCCGGCGGGGCTGCGCACCATCGAGCGTGACGAGTATCACTGGCGGGTGTACGGCGTCCAACGGGGCGATAGATTCATACAGATTGCGCAGCCTGTCTCCGTGCGTGAGGATCTGGCGCTACGGCTCGCCTTACGTACCCTCGCACCACTGGGGTTGTTCATCCCCACGATTATCGTCATCGTGCTCTTCGTGGTCAGACGAGGGCTCGCAGGGGCATTCGTCCTTTTCGTGCATTTTCCGGCGGTGACGGCATGAGCGGCCGCCTGTAGAAAGGCTGAGCGGCCTCACACGCTTTTGCAAATTGAGGGATTTTCAACCCATTGATCTGAAAACGTTTTCTCGTGCGAACCGCCAGAAAATGCACGAAAAGGACGAACACCCCAAGCAGGCCGATGAGTTGCTCGCGGGCAAGCTTGCCACGGCGGTACATAGGGAGACGAAGCAGACATTGACGGTGCGCACGCGGTGGGATAACCGGGCAGCTGGAGATCTGGTCTACGGACCCTTTCCGAACGAATACGCATTGAGTCAGCTATCCACGTGCACTTGAGTGCTGGGGTGCGGGCCGCGCCGAGCGACTGGCATCGATCGACGCGACCTTCGACCAGTCGTTCGAGTTTGGTACGGCAGCCGGGTTCGTCGCCTGGCTTGCCTCAACGGACGAGGTCTGGTTCTTCCTCGACCCGGTCGACGAAGCCCACGGCGGCGGCCAACTTCCTGGAGCGGACTTTGCGGCACGCAAGCATCAGGTCCAATCGCATGCTACTTGCCATGACCGCCGCCCCTACACGAATTGCCGATGTTGCGCGTCAAGCTCACTTGCCCGTTTCAGGACGTGTGCGAGAATCGCAAAGGAGGCCGACAGAAACAGCGCAACGACATACGGCGAGCCAAAACCAAGGTGATCACGCGGTGTCCTGGCGGCTCGCGCATGGTCGACCACACACTGAGTAACGGATCGCAAAGCAGGCTGAGGATCACCCAGATACCCGCGGCCTTGCCGGCCCCGGCAAGATGGGTCGCGGCGGCGGGGGGAAAATAGTCCCGACGGGCGTAGAGCCGGAACAACCGACTCAGGTCTCGCATGCCACGGACAAGCGCAAGCAGCGGCACACTCGAGATTAGCGCCGCCCCTGCTTTCTGCCAGTGTGGCAGGCGCGAGACGTCCACGCCCAGCGCGGAAATTAGGCTGTCCGTGAGGCCAAAGCCGAGGCCGTGTCCATTCGCCACGGCGTTCAGACGCGGGAACCACCAGCATGCCGCATTGAGCACCAGCATGAGCACGCCCAAGCAGACCGTGAGCACGGCCATTGCCTGGCTGATCCGCTCTGATCCGCTCAAGGTGATGAAGTCGATGAAGGGTCATATTCAGGTTTGCGAAATAAAATCGGCTCACGATGATGCCCGTGAAATTATCGTAAAACAATCATTTGTCCATGCGCTGGCGCAAACCGCCCCCTGCCTCCTCTTGCAACCGAAGTGCCAGGCGAGGCGGCGGCCCGTTACCGCCGACGGCGAAAGCGGCCGCGCGCACATTCAGCGGCACCGTGCCGGGGGCAGGCCCACCGCCCCGCGCGCGGCGACCCTGTATGTGCATTTTTTTCGCCCGCGTCTGTTGGCCAGCACACTGACGCGGGCATGCATGGGCGCATACTGCTCACTCCGGGCGCGCGCCGCGGGCGCTCATCGCCACCGTCACACGGTCAGGCGTAGTGCGACGGTTTTAGCGGACTACGGAAGGCGAGCGTCATCGCTTCGAGGAGCAGGACATGGATGCCATCGTGACGCAGCTTGTTCAGGCGCTCTCAATCGGCGCGATCGCGGCGGGCAAGGATGTCGCTGGCGAGGTGGTGAAGGACGCGTACGGCGCGCTCAAGGCGGCCGTTGCGACGCTGCTGAAAAAGGATGACACGACGCAGGCAACGCCCCCTAAGTCCGAAGCCGAGACCGGGCCCGACGCATCGGCGGACGACGAATCGAACGACGACCCCGGCCACGATCCCGAAACATTGCGGCAGCGTGTCGCGCACCTTGATCCCGCCGACCTGTCGACGCTACAGGAGCGCATTGACGCGCTGCGCGAGGCGTTGCAGAGCGCGCTGAGTCGGCCCGGCGCCGGCGAGGTGCTCAAGGCGGATCCCACAATCAATCTGTGCATCCGCGATGGCACCTTCCTGTACGACGACGTCACGCTGCGTACCGGGGGGACGGCCAACGTTGACATGCGTAACACCACCTCGCGTGGCAAGACGTTCACGGTCGAGGCTGACCTGTCGCCAGGCCAGAGCGCTGCGACCGGGGACGAACGGAAAAACTGACAGGCGCGCCGTTAGCGGCCGGTACGCGCGCGCCAGTGAGCACTCAGGCCCTCAACCAGATCACCGTCCATTGCGGCGCGCACGTCGAGATCGGGCAGCTTATCCAGACGGTCTATCTGAATCGCTCTTTTGTTGCGAGAGACTATGACATCGCGATGAGCCGGTTTGTCGCGGACCGGCTCGCGGCGGACTTCACCGGGCGCGAGGCGTGCCTGGCCGCGCTCGATGCGTGGGCCGCCGACGCGAGGGCCGCCCCCAACCTGCTGCTCCTGGGCGCGGCCGCGCGGGGCAAATCGACGCTGCTCACGCAGTGGGTTAGCAGGCGTGCCGACACCGCGAACGTGATCCTGCTTGCCATCAGCCAGACCTATGGTATTGACCGGGAGCTCGACTTTTTCCCCGCGCTCGCCCGTGCACTGAGCGTCACGTTCGCGGAGCTCGGGCGCGCGCCCGAGGAGCCCGAGGCGTGCCGGGCGTTCGCTCATCGCGCGCTTTACGCGTTAGCGGCGGGCCATGCTCCGCTGTTGCTCGTCATCGACGGACTGGACGAAGCGGATGAATGGGTGTTGGGACCCGCCATGTTTCCGGTGCGCCCGGCAGGCAGCCCGATACGCATCGTGGTGAGCGCACGCGAGCAGGCTGATGATCCACAGGGTGCGCGATATCTGATGGAGCTCGGATGGACGTATTGCGCCGAGTCGATCTCGCTGCCCCTGCTTGAGGAAAAGGCGGTGCTCGCGCTCTTGCGGAGCGCATCGGGCGCGGTGGGTGGGTCCGTGCTCGATCGCTATGTGCGGGTGGCCGGGGGCGATCCGCTCGTGGCAGGCCTGCTTGCCGCCGAGCTCAGGCAAGGCAACGCGACGCTTTGCGACAATGTCATGCGGCGCACGAACGATGCGCTCGCCCGGGTCCTGCGCGCCTGGCTCGACGGTCTGTTTCAGCGCATCGAGGCGCACGAACGGGCCACTGCGGGGCAGTTGCTGGGTGTGCTGTGCGTGGGCCGCGCAGCGATGACGCGGCGGGACCTGCGCATCGTGATGAACGTCCCCGAAAGCCTGGTCGACCGCGCATTGCACGAGGCCCGCGCCCTGATCTCCGGCGATGCGCTCCATGGCTATGTGCTTGGGCACCAGCGCCTGGCCGAGGCGCTTGCGCCCATGCTGGCGTTTGATCGCCAGGCGCTTGACGAAGGCTTTCGCAGGCTGATTGACGATGCGTTGACGCACGCGCGCGACGGCTATCCCGAAGATGCGAGCCTGTATGCCCTCACCCACGCCCAGGCGCACCTGCGGCTGGAGGCGGCCACGGGGGCGCAACTCATGCAACTGCTCAGCGCGAGCTGGCTGCGTGCCGTGCGGGAGCGAACGGGCAGCATCGCCGCGTTTCTTCACCTGGCCGCCCACCTTTGCGATCAGGCCCGGCATGCAAACGCGCAGGGCGCGCTGCGCGGCAGGCTGCTGGTGGCCGCGATGGCCGAGCTGCTGGGCATACTGTGGCGCGTGAGTGCGATCGAGTTCGATGCGCTGGCGAAACCGCGCCTGCTTGAGACGGATACGTGGGCCGAGCGCGAGCTCGAGGCGCTACGTCTGGCGTACCGGCCACCCGCGGCGGGCGCGTTTCCCGAACCGCCGTCCTTTGACACGAAGTTGCTCACGCGATTGTGCGAGGTACGCCACCATATCGTGCCCACCTCCGTGCCGCTGTGGCGGGAGATCGTCAACCTGGCGATGGAGCGTGAGTTGCGCGATCTCTCGACGTACGGCTTCGGCAATGGCGAGGCGGTCATTGCACTTGTCGAGCAGCTCGCGCCCGATTTTGACGCGGTGGCTTTCGTGCAGGGGATCTCAGCGCCCGAGGCGAGGATTGAGGGACTGCTCTACCTGATTGACTGTCGCGATCCAGGCTCGCGCGACGCGTGGGTTGCCCAGATCAGGGCGAGCCTGACCCAACGGAAATCGTCCGGCTTGCGGGCCTGGGGACTGGTCGAGCTGGCCGCGCGTGGCTATGCATCATTTGACGAGGCGCTCGCACAATGTCTGGATTTTGCCGCCCAGGGCTACAACGAAACGGGGAAAGCGGCGAGTTGGCTTATCCGTCTCATTGAGAGCGAGCTCGCGCGCAGGGACGACACCGGATGGCTCGATGCGCTCTTTGAGCGGATCGCCGCGTCGGTGGATGACGAACAGTGGACCAAATTGTCCGAGGTGCTTGCGCTCTTTCTGCTACACGGCACGGCGGCCCAGCGCGAACGCGTCATGCCATCGCTCTTTCGACTGGGGTACTGGCACAAGATCTACACCGCACTGGAGCTGGCCGCCCCGACGTGGGACGCTGGCACCGTGCGCACGTTCGACGCGCTGTGCCGCAACCGCTCTAGCGCGCACACGCAGGCGGGTGATCCACGCGATACGCCACAGGTCATCCACGCCGAAACCATTCTTCTACCCGCGATCGCGGACATGGGGGACGACACGCTGTGGCTGGCTCGAGCGTTTGCCATCATTGCGACGGGGGCCGCGGGCGAGGCGCGCTACCTGGCTGCCGCCCGCGCGCTGCAGTGCGTCGCGCACGTTGACCTGTCGCACACGGACGATACGCTCAGGCGGTCGCTGTACCGGGCGTGGTGTCAGCTGGCGCGGGAGGTTCAGGCCACTGCACCCACGGATGCGTGCGCAGATGCGTCCACGAATGCACTCACTGATGCGGGCCCTGATGTGATCCCTCATGTGCTCGCTGATTCGCTCGCCGATGCAATCCCTGATGTTCAGACGCTGGAGCGGTGCTTTCGCGAGACCATCACACGCTATGAGCGCGAGCTCCGGGCACCGTGGCGGGGATGGGAGTGGCAGCACGACGGCAGTGAGGATCCCGAGGAGATCGCACGCGCGTTGTGCGCGCATGTTGATACGTGGGGAGAACGCGCACTCAGGCAGAGCTCGCTTGACTACCTACCCGACGTGGCCCTTCAGGCCGCGCTGAAGCACACACAGCACGTACGTGATCGCGATCTGCGCTATGCCCTTGAAGTGGCGCTCACGCGTGTGCTGCAAAAACGTTTGGGCCCACGCGCCGATGAGCGCGCCGCGAAGCTCGTTCTCGCGCTGTGCGAACTTGTTCTGGCATCGAAGGCCCCTAATGTGGATAGTGCCGCCTGCGCGCTGGAAATGGCACTGCAGGCAGGCGAAAACGGCTATCGCGCGCTTGGCGCCATCCGGGTGCCGACACCGTGGAGCGTGCCCGCGCCGCTCGAATCGGCCTTACGGGCGGTACTGGACGCGTGGCGCGCAATCGGGCTACGCCACCCGGACACCCCGTTTCCGGCGCATGTGGCCGCGCGTCTGGACGGGTGGGTGCCGCCTGACGAGACGTTCATCGATTCCCACGAGTTGTGTGAGTTCGTTGGCGCGACGACCGATCCAACGCTTCACGCGCAACGGGAGGCGGCCTTACTTGGACGGATCGAGGCCACGTCCCCGGGCACGCCCGCGCTGCGCATCCTTCGTCACGCGGCGGGTGTGATCGCCACGGTTCAGGATTCGCGCCACTGGGCCGAGATAATTATGGGTTCGGACACGCAGCCCGAGGGCGGAGACGAAGCGCTCGCCGGGTGGCTACTTGATTGTGCGTATCGGGCCCGAACCTTTGTGAGCCACGATATCCAGGCGGCTGCGTTCGCGAGCATTGGCCGGCGCGTGAGCGACGTCACGGATCCCCTGTGCCGGGCAAGGATCCTCCATGCCATTGACCAGTCACTGGGACCCGCGGAGATGGAGGCGTTCCGGACGTTTGTCAGCGAGCTCAGACGTCAAGGTGAGGTGGCCACCAGTCAGGACGAGCGCGTTGAGCCGCTGTTGCCTCTGCTGCTTGCGCATTTGCCAGAGGAGGACGTTCAGGCCGTGGTGGACGGCTGGATCGCCCAGGCTGACGAGGATAACTTCCACTATCGCGCGCAAGGCCTGGGGGAGCATCTTGAACCCAGACACGTGCGCGTGCTCATGCCACACGCGCTGGCGTCCCTGACATTCACGGGACGCAGCTGGGAGGCGGCGGCGTTTTTCGCGCGCCTGCCCGGGTCTGAATGCGAAGCGGTATTCGCCCAGTGGGTGGCGTGGTTATCGCACGCGGGCTCACCGGAGGACATGCGCAGGTTTGTGCGGGCGAGCGCGGCATTCGCGCCCAAGCGGTTCGCGTATGACCAGATCGTGTGGATTCTGGAGAACGAGGAGCATGCATTGTGGGAAAGCGACGCCAGCTCCCTGCTCGAGCGGCTGGGTATGCCAGAGCTGACGGGGCTGAGGCCACGCATGATCCAGATGGTGCGGGAGGAAGGATTCACGAGTCTCGTGAGCTCGTTTGTACACAGACTGCCGCCGCTCGAGGCGCTCGATTATGTCGCGGCCTTGCGCGAGCGTGGGCTGATGTGGCAGGCGAACGCGGCACTGGAGATCGTGGCACACAATCATGTCGCGGCCCTCTCGCGGCGTGATATCGCGGCGTTACTCGACGGGCAACCGGACGAACGCCTGCTCAACGAGCTGTCACTGGCGCCGGCGGCCTCACTCGTGGAGAAGGACAGGATCTGGGCGGCCATGGCGCAGCCATTGCATGGATCGACCAGTCTGCCCGACGCGATTTCCCACATGATGCAGATGCTCGAGCTGCATCACCGCATGGGTGGGCATGACGAGGCACTGGCGGCTCATATTCTGGATGTGGCGACGCTGTTTTACTGAGGCGGTGGTTCGCCGGCACACATTGGCGCCGCCGCTCACGGGACATGCGCCCCGCCGCTCTCGCCGTGTAACGGCCGGGGTGACCCGCGAGCTGTTGCGCTGTTGCCGGGGATGAACGTGCGTGGCGAATCGTGGCGCCGTTTCATATTTTTCAAGGTGCTCGCCAACCGAAGCCGCCCAGCCCGCGGCCACCGAGCCAAGCGCGGCCAGCCCGTGCAGCCCCGTGTTCGATGCATCGTCGCGCACGCGCGGCCGCATCTTCAGCGCATCGGCGATGGCCTGCAGCCATGGCTGACACCTCACCCCACCAACGACCACTTTCAGTAAACCGCCCTCGTGCTCGGCGACGCGGTTCCGCATCTGGAGGATGCCATCCTGCGCGAGATGGAGCAGTTTCTTCTCGAGCTCGGTGCAGGCTTCACGTTTGTGGCCCCGTCAAAAACGCCTGCTGATTGATCAGGACGATTTTTACATCTCGACCGCGTCACTTGCGGCCGCCCACTCGCCTGCCAGTAGCCACAGCGGTGCGGCGTGATTCCCGAAATGACTGTCAGCATGATTGCCAGCCTCGGCGCCGCGAAACGCCAGGCCTGCGGCCCGTTGCGCCAGCGACGACCAGCACGGCGCCAGCCATGCGCAGACCGTCTGTGCGGGCAGCACCCGCCGCGCCGCGGGCCCCACGTCATCCTCTAGGTGACGGCGGGCGGCGGCCAGTGCCGCGTGATCCGCGAAGGGCGTTGTGGACTGACCTTCAAGTTCACGGACCAGTACCGTCATCGCTGACAGCGCGCTGTCATCCGGATATTCGGCGGCCAGTTCTTCCAGGGCCGCTCGCGCAGCGGCGCCATCGCGGTGCTGCAACTGATCGACGACGCCGTTGCGCAACTCCACGTCGCAGCTGTCGGCGAAGATATCGAGCTGCTGTGCGGTCTGCTGCATCGTCATCGCGCTCAGAAGAGTTGATCGTGAAGAGCGCTCAGGCTAATCCATTTCACCGTGCTGCGAAAGGCGCGTCCGTCCTCATTGACCGACTCGATGATCACGCGCTGGCCGCTCGCTTCGGCGATCACGCGCACCGTCCGCTGCCCGTAGCGCATCAGCGCGCCGATCGGGGGACAGGCCGGGGCCTTACGCCTGACCTTGAACCTGGTTCGCCCTGTTCTCCCCTTTTGCGGGCGAGTCTTCTGTTTCATCGCGGCTTACCCCCGCTTCCGGCGGATCGCCGGCTTGCCCGCCGTCGCCGGTGCGGACGCTGTCTTGCGCGCCGGCGAGCCGCCGCCGGGCGAGGGACAATCGAACGCTTGATCGCTATGTTTCAACACGAGCGGCCATCCAATGCGCGACGCCTTATTCTCTCGTTGGCTATGTCCGTCAGACGGCAAGC
>NZ_JACFYJ010000130.1:0-18575 GCF_037126505.1 Paraburkholderia bengalensis | reverse complement strand
CGCCTGCGGCGCCTTCCGCGCCGCTCGCCGCGGCATCCGACGCGGCAGCGGCCGCTGCGCCCGCGAGGTCGGTCGCCGCCTGCCGGCAGACGGCCGTTACGTGCGTCGGCGATCTGCTTCGGTTGCAGGATGTCGCCCGTGTGGTTGCCCCACGAGTTGCGCTCGAACGTGATGACGGAGGCGATTTCGACGTCGTTCAACGTCGGTGCCCACGACGGCATGGCGTTCTTGCCCTTCAACACGATGCTCACGTGCTCGGCGAGCGGGCCGTTCGCGACCTTGCTGCCGTCGAGCGCCGGGAACGCGCCCGCCCCCTTGCCGGTCGGCTGATGGCAGACGGCGCAGTTGGCCGCGTACACCTTGCCGCCGCGCTCCATCAGTTCCGCGAGCGTGTAGTTCTTGTTCGGATCGTCCTGGCCGGCGGCCATTTTCTTTTTCTGGTCGTCGACCCACTTCGCGTAGTCGTCATCCGACAGCACGGTCACGACCACGGGCATGAACGCGTGTTCCTTGCCGCACAGTTCCGTACAGAAGCCGCGATACGTGCCGACCTTCTCCGCCCGGAACCATGTGTCGCGCACGAAGCCGGGAATCGCGTCCTGCTTCACGCCGAACGCAGGCACGTACCAGGAGTGCACGACGTCGTTGGCCGTGGTGATGATGCGGATCTTCTTGTTGACGGGGACGACGAGGGGATTGTCGACTTCCTGCAGGTACGTGTCCGTCTTGGGCGTCCGGCCGTCGACTTCGCTGCGGGGCGTGGTCAGCGTCGAGTAGAAGTTGATGCCTTCGCCCGGGCCCTTCACGTAGTCATACGCCCACTTCCACTGGTAGCCGGTGACCTTGACGGTCAGGTCGGCGTTGGTGGTGTCCTTCATCGCGACGACGGTCTTGGTGGCGGGCAGCGCCATCAGCACGACGATGATGAACGGGACGATCGTCCAGATGATTTCGACGGTGGTGCTTTCGTGGAAATTGGCGGCCTTGTAGCCCTTCGACTTGCGGTGCGCAAAGATCGAATAGAACATCACGCCGAACACGCCGATGAAGATCACCGTGCAGAGGATCAGCATGAACGTGTGGAGGCTGTAGAGCTCCTCGGCGATCTTGGTCACCGGCGGCTGGAGATTGATCTCGTTGACGCGGGGGCCGCCCGGACTGTCGCCGACTGCAAGGGCGGCACCGGCGACCAGCAGCCCGCTACACGCCAGCACGCCCATGAGGGCTCGCTTGATTGTTTTCATAGCTTCCTTACCCAAGATTTCCATTCAAACCCTCGACCCCGCTGGAAGGTTGCCCCTCGTCCCCTCTGGAACGGCGCGATTCAATATGCAACTTTTTGCGCCTGACACCGCCTGATCCACAAGCGCAGTTCGTCGGCAAATTGCGCGCGACGATATTGCGCGAGGTGCTGCCCGACCGTGACCGTCTCGCCCCGCGAAACCAGCGTGATGCGATCGCGCGGCGTCGTTCCCGGCTCGACCCGCACCCAGCGCGGGTTGAATTCGAACTGCGTGAGATGCTCGGCGCTGACCTGTTCGATCACGAGCCGGTTGGGAAACAGCCGGATGCGCTCGTAATCGACAGCATGGCGTGCATAGATTGCAAATGCGACGCCGACAGCGAGCAACTCGATACCCGTGAACGGCAACACCAGCCACGCGCCGCACAGGACCAGCAGGAATGCAATCAACAGCGAGAATGCTGCGAGCGAGACATAGAAGAACACGAACTGCCGCGGCGAAACCGAACAATTGCGCTTCATCAGCCAGTCCTTGAGGACGGGTTCTGAATCAGCCAGCCGATCGGATGCATTCATCGCTGCCTCCCGCGAACCGCCAGTCACCGCGTACCGCCAATGCCATTCACGCCCAGCGCAACTACCGCTACCCGAACCGCTTCGCCTCGGGCTCACCGCTCTAGTTGTGGGAACTTTGAGCGACAAACTGACGCATTATAGGGCCGATCCAGGGCATCGACAAGCAACGCCGGATCGGCCGCTCAGCCAAGCCGCACAAGCCTCTGCGCCGTTTTGACGCAGCTTTTGGCAGGGTTTTCGAGGTGGTAATTTCAGACATAACGAATGCCCTCTTTTCCACCTCAGCGATTGCCCTGCCTGCCTCGTCCGATGTCCTCGATGCGTACGATTCCATGCCCTTCGGGCGTCATGCGGGGCACGGCTTTCCACGCATGACCGTAGATCACCTCGAAGGTCAGCGCAATCGTGCCGTCGTCGCGCCGGCGCGCTTCGAGCGCGGCCAGCAGCGCCTTGTGCATGCGTCGCGATGCCGCGCCCGGCGATGCGTCGCGCCCGAACGGATACGCGCCCCAGCGCCGCACATCGGCCAGCAGCGACTCGGGCGACTGATAGGTGATGGTCAAGGTTTCCTGGTCCATCACCGGAATTTCGAAGCCGCTTTCGACCAGCATATCGCCGAGATCGTGCATGTCGACGAAGTCAATCACGTGCTTGCGCGAACTCGCGCCGTGCGCGGCTTCGATTTCGGCATAGGCACCGCGCAGCTCCTTCAGCGTGTCGGGGCCGAGCGTGCTGAACATCAGCAAGCCGTTGACCTTCAGCACGCGCTGCCATTCGGGAAACACGAGGTCGGGCCGCGAGTGCCAGTGCAGCGCGAGGTTCGACCAGATCAGCTCGAATGCGCCCGCCGCGAAGGGCAGCGCGGAAAAGTCGGCTTGCGCGAAGCGCGGTCCGCGCGAGCCCAGCGCCTTGCCCAGCGACGCAGGCAAAAAGCGCCGCCAGCTGGTGTCGGCGGCGTCGTGCCGGACGGCGCGCGCGAGCATCGCGGCGGAGAGATCGGTGCCAAACACGGGCGCTTCGGGAAAGCGCTCGCGCAGCGATGGAAGGTCGTCGCCCGCGCCGCATCCCGCATCGAGCACCTGCGCGGGATTGACCTTGATGTAGTCGAGCCGTTCGCGCATGCGCTGCGCGATCTCGCGCGGCAGGAACGCGACGTCGTCGAACGTCGCGGCCCGGCGGTCGAAGATCTTCCGCAGACGGCGCGAATCATTGGCCGGACGGCTAGTTTCGGTGGGAGACACGGTTATTGGAGTCGTGCGGACGGAGAGTGCGAAGTATACTCGCTCGATTCCGTCCCTTCAGTGTCAGCGGCCTTCGGAGGCGTATCGATATGCCGAATTGGGCTTTCCGCCCGTCTCGCGCCGGCCGCCGCACACAACGGCTGCGCGACAGGTTCGTCAGAGCCGCGCGGCGGTCCGCCTCCGCGCTTCCGGCGCTCGCACGGCTCGTTCTGCCGGGTTCGTGTGCGTTATGCGGCAATATGTCGCATCGCGTGTTGTGCGGCGTTTGCGGCGACGCCTGGTGGAACGAGGCGCGGCTGCGCTGCGCGGTCTGCGCGGTGCCGTTGAGCGCCTTGCGGCGCGCGAGTGTGATGCGTTACCGCTGCGGCGACTGTCTCGCCACGCCGCCTGCATTCGACGCAACCGTCGCGCTCGCCGACTACCGTCCGCCGCTGGATGCGCTGGCAGTCGGTCTGAAATTCCGCGCAAGGCTTGGGCTTGCGCATGAGTTTGCGCGGCGCCTGGCGTGGGCCGCGCTCGATGTATTCGAAGCACACGAGGCAAGCGGCCCGCCGGACGTCGTCGCACCTGTGCCGCTGTCGGCGCGGCGGCTTGTCGAGCGCGGCTACAACCAGGCGTGGGAGATCGCGCGGCCGTGCGCGAAACTGCTCGGCGTGCGCAGCGACGCGACGCTCGTGCGTCGCGTGATCGACACGGCGCCGCAATCGAAGCTCGATCTCGACGCGCGCAGGCAAAATGTCGGCCGCGCGTTCGAAGTGTCGCAGCCCGTGCGTGGTCTGCACGTCGCGATCGTCGACGACGTGATGACGACAGGCGCAACACTCGATGCGCTCGCCCGCACGCTGAAGGCAGCCGGCGCGCGGCGCGTGACGAATCTCGTCGCGCTTCGCACACCGAAAAACTAGTTTTCGACTCTCCTGTTTATGTTCAACGTCGTTCTCGTCGAGCCTGAAATTCCGCCGAACACCGGCAACGTGATCCGCCTGTGCGCCAACACGGGCGCGCGTCTGCATCTGGTCGAACCGCTTGGCTTTCCGCTCGACGACGCGAAGATGCGCCGCGCCGGGCTCGACTATCACGAGTACGCGCAGATGCACGTGCATCGCAACTGGGATGCGCTGCTCGACAGTGAAGCGCCCAATCTCGCGCGCATGTTCGCGTTCACGACGCGCGGCTCGAGTCCGTTCCACTCGCACGCCTTCGAGCCCGGCGACTGGTTCGTATTCGGCGCCGAAACGCGCGGCCTGCCCGACGCCGTGCTGAACCGTTTTCCGAACGAACAGCGCGTGCGCCTGCCGATGCGTCCCGGCAACCGCAGCCTGAATCTGTCGAACACCGTTGCCGTGGTCGTGTTCGAAGCGTGGCGTCAGGCTGGCTTCGAGGGCGGCGCCTAAAGGCGTCGTTCGAACTCGGCCTGGTAGCGCGAGTACATCGCTTCGTCGAAGCAGGCAAAGATCACGCGCTCGACTGACTGCGCGTGCGGCAAGGTGTCGATCACCGTTTGCACGGCGATGCGCACCGCGTCGTCGGCGGGAAAACGATAGACGCCGCAACTGATGGCCGGAAACGCGATGCTGGTCGCTTTCGCTTCGCGCGCGAGCCCCAGTGAACGCCGGTAGCACGACGCAAGCAGTTCCGCCTCGCCGCGCTCGCCGCCGTGCCACACGGGTCCGACGGCATGGATCACGTGACGCGCCTTCAGCCGGTGACCGGCCGTGATCTTCGCGTCGCCCGTCGCGCAGCCGCCCAACGTCTCGCACTCGCGCAACAGGTCAGGGCCCGCCGCGCGGTGAATCGCGCCGTCCACGCCACCGCCGCCGAGCAACGACGTATTGGCCGCGTTGACGATCGCGTCGACGTCGAGCGTCGTGATGTCGACGACGTGCGCCTGGAGCGCGCAATCTCCGATGTTGAGCATGTGTGGCCTCCTGATCCGATCCGAAGCGGCATCGATAGAAGGTGGACAGCAAAAGAGGCGAGCCGTTCGGCGTTGGCCTTTACCGGCTGCGTAAAACAGTTTCGAGGGATTGGCTGCGACGGCGGGCGGGCCGAGACCCGCACGCCGCGATCATTCAGCCTTGGCGTCGCGGCGCAGCAGCGCGCTGACGGCGTCGCGCGCGGCGACGCGGTTGAACAGCACGTCGCAGACAGCCTGCGTGATCGGCATTTCGATTCCGCGCGCCTGCGCGATCGACAGTACGCCGCGAGCGCAGCGCACGCCTTCGGCGACATGCCCGAGCGCGCTCAAGATATCGTCGAGCGAACGCCCCGTGGCGAGTTGCATGCCCACCGTGCGATTGCGCGACAGATCGCCCGTCGCGGTCAGGATCAGATCGCCGAGTCCTGTCAGACCCGTGAACGTCTCGGCGCGACCGCCCAGCGCCGCGCCGAGGCGCGACATTTCGGCGAGCCCGCGCGTGATCAGCGCCGCGCGCGCATTGAGCCCGAGCCCCAGACCGTCGGCGATACCCGTGGCGATCGCGAGCACGTTCTTGACCGCACCGCCCACTTCGACGCCGATGACGTCGTCGCCGCTATAGATGCGCATTGCGCCGTGATGGAACGCCGCGACGGTCCGTTCGCGGCACACCGCCGACGCGCTCGCCACCGTCAGCGCGACGGGCAGCCCTTGCCCTACTTCGCGCGCGAAGCTCGGGCCCGACAGCGTGCCGTTGCTCGCGTGCCCCGCCAGTTCCTGCGCGACGACCTGATGCGGCAGCAATTGCGTGTCCGCTTCGAAGCCCTTGCATAGCCACACGATATGGGCGGGCACCTTGCCGGCGTCGCGCATCGTACGCAGCATGCCGCGCAAACCCGCGACGGGCGTCGCCACGACGCACAGCGCCGCGTCAGCGAGCGCGTGATCCAGCGCGAGATCGAGATCCGCTTCGAAGCGAAGCGCGGACGGCAACGATACGCCCGCCAGATAGCGGGCGTTTTCGTGCGAGGTGGAGAGTTCGGCGATGAGCGCAGCGTCGCGCGCCCAGAGCACCGTGTCGTGCCGCGCGGCCAGATGGCCGGCGAGTGCGGTGCCCCATGCACCGGCGCCGAGAACGGCGACCTTCATAGCCGGCACCGCCTGCATGCGTCAGTGATGCGCCGCGCTGCCCGCGCCCGTTTCCTGGCTGGCGATCTGCGCGAGGCGTTGTTCGTACAGCGCCTGGAAGTTGATTTCGGCGAGATGGATGGGCGGAAAGCCTGCGCGGGTGATCGCGTCGGCGATGTTCGAGCGCAGATACGGGAAAAGAATGGTCGGGCACGCAATGCCGACGAGGGGATCGATCTGTTCGGCGGGAATGTTGCGGATGTCGAAAATGCCGGCCTGTTTCGCTTCGATCAGGAAGGCGACCTTGTCGCTGACCTTGGCCGTCACGGTGCCCGTGACGAGAATTTCGAACACGGTGTCCGCGAGGCGCTCGGCCTTCACGTCGACTTCGACTTCGACCGACGGCATTTCCTGCTCGAGGAAAATGGCAGGCGAGTTCGGCTGCTCGAGCGACATGTCCTTCAGGTAGATGCGCTGGATATTGAAGAACGGCTGGTTGTTCTCGTCGGACATGGTTCTACTCCCTAAATTTCGTTGCGGCGGACGCGTGCCGCCAGATCTCGTGACAAACGCGCCGCTCACGAGGAGCGGCGCCAGCCGGCCAGTGCGGACTCCGCAAGCGGGTTGCCCGGCCTTCTATTTTTCGCAGCCGCGCGCTGCAACGGATGTCACCGTCAATCGCGCGCGGGCAGTGCCGAACGGCTCGACGTCAGGCGGCGGCTTCGAGCAGCGGCATCAGACCGCCCGCGCGATCCAGCGCGGACAGATCGTCATAGCCGCCGACGTGCTTATCGCCGATGTACACCTGCGGCACCGTGCGACGGCCCGTGCGCGTCATCATTTCCTGACGGCGCGACGGGTCCTTGTCGATCAGCACCTTTTCGATGTGGTCGACGCCGCGCGACTTTAGTAGACGTTCGGCCATCTGGCAATACGGGCACACCTGCGTGCTATACATGATTACCTTGTTCACTTCGCAACTCCTTGTTTGACGACGGGCATGCCGGCTTGCTGCCACGCATTGACCCCGCCTTCCAGCACGTGCACTTCGGCATAGCCTGCATCGCGCACAATACGTGCCGCCTTGTTCGACTGCTGTCCGTTCTGGCAAACGAGCAGCACCGGGTTGCTCTTATTTTTCACGAGTTGGCCGACTTTCGCTTGCAGTTCGCCAAACTCGACCTGGCGCGCCGACGGCAGATGGCCGCTGGCGTACTCCGCTGCGGGGCGCAGGTCGATGACGACGGCATTGCGACGGTTGATCAGCTGCGTGGCGGCTGCGGCGGACAAACCGCCGCGCCCGCGGCGCGAAATGGACGGCCACAGGAGCAACGCCCCGGAGATGAGGGCGACCGCGATCAGTACAAGGTTGGTGTAATCGGTGAAAAACTTCACGGAAGATCCGCCGGTAAAAAGGAAGAAATCGGAAAGGGCAATCCGGCCATTATAAAATAACCGTCTGACGCGATGGCGACCGCCAGCAGCAGGCTGCGGTGCCACCCCATTACCGCTTCCTCACTACCGACCGGCACGACATGTACAAACTCGTTCTCATCCGCCACGGCGAATCGACGTGGAACAAGGAAAACCGCTTCACCGGCTGGGTCGACGTCGACCTGACGGAACAGGGCAACCTCGAAGCGCAGCAGGCGGGCGCGCTGCTCAAAGATTCGGGCTACACGTTCGACATCGCGTACACCTCGGTGCTCAAGCGCGCGATTCGCACGCTGTGGCACGTGCAGGACAAGATGGACCTGATGTATCTGCCCGTGGTCCACTCGTGGCGTCTCAACGAGCGTCACTACGGCGCGCTGTCGGGCTTGAACAAGGCCGAAACGGCCGCGAAGTTCGGCGACGACCAGGTGCTCGTCTGGCGCCGCAGCTACGATACGCCGCCGCCCGCGCTGGAGCCGACCGATCCGCGCACGTCGTACGACGACCCGCGTTACGCCAAGGTGCCGCGCGAGCAGCTGCCGCTCACCGAATGCCTGAAGGATACGGTTGCGCGCGTGCTGCCCATCTGGAACGAATCGATCGCGCCCGCCATCAAGTCGGGCCGCAAGGTGCTGATCGCGGCGCACGGCAACTCGATCCGCGCGCTGGTCAAGTATCTGGACAATATTTCCGACAACGACATCGTCGGACTCAACATCCCCAACGGCGTGCCGCTCGTCTATGAGCTGGACGAAGACCTGAAGCCGATCAAGCACTACTACCTCGGCGATCAGGAAGCGATCGCGAAGGCGCAGGCCGCCGTCGCGAAGCAGGGCAAGGCGGGCTGATCCTCGCTGCGGCCGCCCGCGTCGTGAGACCTGCGGCGCAGCGGCCGCGGGCCCTCACAATCTTGCCCATGCGCATGCCTGACTGCGATGGCCCGCGGCGGGCCTCTCGCAATCCTGTCAGCGTCGACATGTCCGGGCCATCTTCGCGTCATCTGGACGCCTTGCGGGGGCAGCGGAAACACACATCGATTCACCCGCCACAACCGATGCGCACGCAACGTTCCGGACGATTCATCCCATACGTGGCGCCGCTTTTGGCGCTTCGGGCGTCCGCCACCGCACAGTCGCCGCGCAAGACGGCGGCGATCCTTAGAACCTCGCGGCGCAGCCGCTGTCGAACCCCGGGCAACCCACACGTACAGGCCGTGCGAGCGTCACGTTATACTTGTCCGTCCTTTTTCTTTTGACGCAGCCACGCGCTTCCGACCGCAACATACTCTATGCGAAAGAACCTGAAAAATATCGGCCTTATCGCCGCGGGCCTGGCTACCGGCGTTTTTGCAACGCTGCAGCTGAACGCTTCAGCCCAGCAACCCGCATCCTCGCCGCTGCCGCTCGACCAACTGCGGCTTTTCGCCGAAGTGTTCGGGCAGATCAAGCATGAGTATGTAGAGCCCGTCGACGACAAGAAGCTCCTCACGGCCGCAATCAAGGGCATGGTGTCGAGCCTCGATCCGCACTCGTCGTATCTCGACAAGACCGACTACGAAGAACTGCAGGAGCAGACCAAAGGCCGCTTCGCGGGTCTCGGCATCGAAATCTCGCAGGAAGACGGTCTGATCAAGGTGATCTCGCCGATCGAAGACACGCCCGCGTTCCGCGCCGGCATCCGTCCGGGCGACCTGATCACGCGCATCAACGACAAGCCCGTGCGCGGCATGACGCTGGATAAAGCCGTCAAGCAGATGCGCGGCGAGCCGGGCACGAAGGTCACACTTACTATCTTCCGCAAGACCGACGACCGCACGTTCCCGCTCACGGTCACGCGCGCGATCATCAAGGTGCAGAGCGTGAAGGCGAAGGTTCTCGCGCCGGGCTACGCGTATGTGCGCATCACGAGCTTCCAGGAACGCACGGTGCCCGACCTCGCAGCCAAGCTGCAGGACATCGCGCGCCAGCAGCCGAACCTGAAGGGCCTGATCCTCGACCTGCGCAACAACGGCGGCGGCCTGCTGCAAAGCGCCGTCGGCGTCGCGGGCGCGTTCCTGCCGCCGGATTCCGTCGTCGTGTCGACCAATGGCCAGATTCCCGACTCGAAGCAGGTCTATCGCGACACGTACGACAACTACCGCCTGCCGTCCTTCGACAGTGATCCGCTGAAGGGCCTGCCGCCCATCTTCAAGACCGTGCCGATGATCGTGCTGACCAACGCGTACTCCGCGTCGGCATCGGAAATCGTCGCGGGCGCGCTGCAGGATCAGCATCGCGCGCTGATCGTCGGCAAGACCACGTTCGGCAAGGGCTCGGTGCAAACGGTGCGCCCGATGACAGCCGACAGCGCGCTGCGCCTGACCACCGCGTACTACTACACGCCGAGCGGCCGTTCGATCCAGAACAAGGGCATCCGTCCTGACGTCGCGGTCGATCAATACGCGGACGGCGATCCCGACGACGCACTCGTCACGCGCGAAGTCGACTACTCGAATCACCTTGCGAACACGCAAGACCCGAACGAGAAGAAGGAACAGGAACAGCGCGAACAGGAGCGCATGGACCAGCTTCGCCAGCTCGAAGAGCAAAACGACAAGAAGACGCCGGAGCAGCGCGCGAAAGATCGCGACCGCAAGCCGGTCGAGTTCGGTTCCGCTGACGACTTCATGCTGCAGCAAGGCCTGAACAAGCTCGAGGGCAAGCCGGTGCAGGAGTCGAAGTCGCTGATGGAGCGGCGTCTCGCGCAGAACAAGCCGGCGCAATCGGCGTCGGCGCCTGTCGCGGTGAAGCCGGCCCTGCCCGCCACGCCGACGGCATCGAACCCGGCCGCACCTGCTTCGGCCACGCAACCGGCTTCGCAGCCGGCCATGCCGACCAAGTAAGCATCACCCGTGTCTTCGCGGCCCGCGCCGCGAAGACACTTTCCCTCGCGCGATTAGAATAACCAGAACCTCGCGCCGCTTTCCCCTTCTCCAGCCCGCGCGACCATTACGACACGCGCCGCGCTCCGCCATGAACGACGATCAACTCCTTCGCTACTCCCGTCACATCCTCGTCGATGAACTCGGCATCGAGGCCCAGCAACGCTTTCTCGACGCGCACGCGATCGTCGTCGGCGCGGGCGGGCTCGGGTCGCCGGCGGCGATGTATCTGGCCGCGGCTGGCGTCGGCAGACTGACGCTCGTCGATGCCGACAGCATCGATCTCACCAATCTGCAGCGGCAGATCCTGCACGTGACGGAGTCGGTGGGGCGATTGAAGGTCGAGTCGGGACGCGATGCCATCGCGCGATTGAACCCGGACGTCGACGTGAACGCAGCGGCCGAACGCGTCGACGACGCGTGGCTCGACCTCGCGGTGCCGCAGGCAACGGTCGTGCTCGACTGCACCGACAACTTCGCGACGCGTCACGCGATCAACCGCGCATGCGTGAAGCACGGCGTGCCGCTGGTGTCGGGCGCTGCGCTGCGCTTCGACGGCCAGATCAGCACGTTTGATTTGCGCCGCGACGATTCGCCGTGCTACGCGTGCGTGTTTCCCGAAGAACAGCCGTTCGAGGAAGTCGCGTGCTCGACGATGGGCGTGTTTGCGCCGACGGTGGGCATCATCGGCGCGATGCAGGCGGCGGAGGCGCTGCGGGTGATCGCGGACGTCGGCGAGCCGCTGGTGGGCCGCCTGATGATGCTCGATTCGCTCAGGATGGAGTGGAACACGATGCGCATCGCGCGCCAGCCGGATTGCCCGGTGTGCGGCGAGCGGCATCGCTCATAGCTGACGGCTGCATCAGGCCTGCGCCACACGCTCCAGCGCCGATTGCAGTTCTTCCGGCTCGAATGCCGCGAGCACATCGGCGACGGGCTTTTCGAGCGCCTTCAGTTGGCAGCGCAGGATTTCCTGCTTCACGAGCAGCAACTGGCTCGGATGCATCGAGAACTCCGTGAGCCCCATGCCGAGCAACAGACGCGTGAGCGCCGGGTCGCCCGCCATTTCCCCGCACACCGACACCGGCACGCCCGCGCGCTTCGCCTCGCGCAGCGTGAACGCAATCAGGTGCAGCACGGCGGGATGCAGCGGATCGTACAGATGCGCGACGGCGTTGTCGGCGCGATCGATGGCTAGCGTGTACTGGATCAGGTCGTTCGTGCCGATCGACAGGAAATCGAGCCGCTTCAGAAACAGCGGCAACGCGATCGCCGCCGCGGGAATCTCGATCATTGCGCCGACGCGCACGTTCGGATCGTATGCGAGACCCGCGTCGTCGAGCTGGCGCTTGGCTTCCTGGATCAGATCGAGCGTCTGGTCGATCTCACGCGCGTGCGCCAGCATCGGAATCAGGATCTTCACCGAGCCGAACGCGGACGCGCGCAGAATGGCGCGCAACTGCGTCAGGAACATGTGCGGCTCGGACAGGCTCCAGCGAATCGCGCGCAAGCCGAGCGCCGGGTTCGGCGCCGTCTCGAACTCGTCGCCGATCGAATCGAGCGGCTTGTCCGCACCGACGTCGATCGTGCGGATTGTCACGGGCATGCCGTTCATCAGTTCGACAGCGCGCTTGTAGGCGGCGAACTGCTCTTCCTCTTCGGGCATCGCCCCCTTGTTCATGAACAGGAACTCGGTGCGGAACAGGCCAATGCCCATCGCGCCCGCATCGAGCGCGGCTTGCGCATCTTCGGGCAGTTCGATGTTCGCGCACAGATCGATGCGCGCGCCGCACACCGTTTGCGTCGGCGAGAACTTCAGGCGCTGGAGCTTGCGCGCCTCGAGCGCCTTCTCGCTTTGCCGGTAGGAGTACTCTTCGAGCACGATGGGCGCCGGATCGACGATCACGATGCCGTGATCGCCGTCGACGATGATCAGATCGTCCTGGCGGATCAGCGCGCTGGCGTGCTGCACGCCGACCGTCGCGGGAATGCCGAGGCTGCGCGCGACGATCGCCGTGTGCGACGTGCGGCCGCCGAGATCCGTGACGAAGCCCTGGAAGGTCTGCGTCTTGAACTGCATCATGTCGGCGGGCGCGATGTCGTGCGCGACGACGATCATTTCGTCGCATTTGCCGTGAATGCCGTTGACGAGTCGGCTCGTCGCGCCCGCGAGCGCCTTCAGCACCCGCTCGACCACCTGCTCGATGTCGGCTTTGCGCTCGCGCAGATATTCGTCTTCGACTTCGTCGAAATGGCGGGTCAGGCGTTCGAGTTGCTCCGTCAGCGCCCATTCGACGTTATAGCGGCGCGTGCGGATGAGGTCGATGGTTTCCTGAACGAGCATGGGGTCGTTCAGGATCATGGAATGCACGTCGATGAACGCGCCCATTTCGGTGGGCGCGTCGGCAGAAAGATCGGCGCGCAGATCGTCGAGTTCGTGATGCACGGCCTTCTGCGCCGCGCGAAAACGCTCGACCTCGCCCTCGATTTGCGCAGGCTCGATCAGATAGTGGTCGACGTCGAGTGCAGCCGGGGCGATCAGATATGCCCGCCCGATGGCGATACCGCGTGACACGGGAATTCCATGCAGCGTGAATGACACGCGCACCTCCTCTAGTTGTGTGATGCCGCGGCAAACCGCTGCAGTGCTCTCAGACCCCGACGGTCATTATAAATTCCGTCCGGTCCAACGGTGCTGTGCAGCGCAGCATCGCACTTGTCGCATAGCGACGCTTCACGCCAGTATGTCGGCAAAAACAGCGGACAAAAAGAAAACGCCGCGACATCGCGGCGTCTTCTGACTAGAACGAAAGCTGCAGCAGATTTTTTATTGCCCCTCGCCGAACTTGTCGGCGATCAGCGTCAGCAGCGCGTCCATCGCTTCTTTCTCGTCGCTGCCTTCCGTCTCGATCACCACCGTGCTGCCGATGCCCGCCGCCAGCATCATCACGCCCATGATGCTCTTCGCGTTGATGCGCCGGCCATTGCGGCTCATCCAGATTTCCGACTGGAAATTGGCAGCGAGTTGCGTCAGTTTGGCCGACGCGCGTGCGTGCAGGCCCAGCTTGTTCACGATAGTCGTTTCCTGTTGCAGCATGTGTCAGTCCGATGCGCGGTGTTGAAGTTATCGAGTTGAAACGGAAAGCGGTCAGCGCTCGCTCATGCGTCGCTGCGGTGATACGCGGTCTCACTATCGGCCTTGCAGTCTTCGGCAAGCGCCTTGGCGGGCAGGCAATCGCCCGGGGGTGCGACACACGCGGCGGGGGCCTGCGTCGCGGGGCCGACGGCCTGGATGCCCTTGGTGGCGCCGGCGAGCGCCTTGTCGACGAGCACGTCCAAGGGCGTCGCGCGGTAACACACGGCGCGCACCAGCATCGGCAGGTTGACGCCCGCGAGCACGCGCACGTCTGGAAGCGACGCCAGCCGGCATGCGATGTTCGACGGCGTCGCGCCGAACATGTCGGTCAGTACGAGCGCGCCGTTTTCTTCCCTGAGCCGCTCGATCTCCGAGTGCGCGAGCGCAACGACCTGCGCGGGATCGCAATCCGGCGACACGTCGATCGACCCGATGCGAGCGGGCAAGCCGCCGTAAATGTGAGCGACACACTCGCGTAGCGCGGTGGCAAAGGGAGCGTGCGCAATGATCAGAATGCCTGCCATGTCAGCCTTGCTGCAGAAAACCGCCCGAAAATCGCGGCCGCGCTTTCCGCCGGCACGTGCATCGACCGAACGGACGGCCGCACGCGGCGGAAAAGAATCGCGGCCCATCGAATTCGCCTGACGTCCGGCCGTCAAGGGGCCGGATCACGCGAGCCCTCGCGGGCCGCTTTCAGGGGAGCGGGCATTGTAACAGCCTCATTTTCGCGCTTTCGGCCTTTTCACGCTTGGCTGGCCCATCGCGGGATGGCCCATCACGGGCCGGCCCATCGGGGGCTGGACGACAACGCGACCACTACTTCCGGTGCAAAGATGGCGTCGCCACGACGCCGCTTCAACCGACAGCCTTCTCTAACGCGTCGATGAACATCGCGGCGACGTCGAAGCCCGTCTGATCCATGATCTCGCGGAAGCACGTCGGACTCGTAACGTTCACCTCGGTGAGCCAGTCGCCGATCGCGTCGAGCCCGACGAGCAACAGGCCGCGCGACTTCAGCACCGGGCCGAGCGCCTCGGCGATGTCGCGGTCGCGCGCCGTCAGCGGCTGCGCGACGCCCAGGCCGCCCGCCGCGAGATTGCCGCGCACCTCGTTGCCTTGCGGAATGCGCGCGAGCGAATACGGCACCGGCTCGCCGCCGATCAGCAAAATGCGCTTGTCGCCGGACTTGATTTCAGGAATGAATTTCTGCGCCATCACCGAGCGCGCGCCGTCGTGGCTCAGCATCTCGACGATCGAGCCGAGGTTCATGCCGTCGGCCTTGACGCGGAACACGCCCATGCCGCCCATGCCGTCGAGCGGCTTCAGGATCACATCGCCGTGCTCGGCGTGAAACGCCCGCAGCCGGGCAGGATCGCGCGTGACGAGCGTGGGCGCGACGAACTGCGGAAACTCGCCGATCGCCATCTTTTCCGAGTGATCGCGGATCGCCTGCGGCTTGTTGAAGATGCGCGCGCCGGCGCGCTCGGCGAGTTCGAGCAGCCACGTCGACGTCACGTATTCCATGTCGAACGGCGGGTCCTTGCGCATCAGCACCGCGCCGAAGCTGGGCAGCGCGCGCGGCTCGACCGGTTGCGCTTCGTACCAGACATCGCGATGCCCGTCCGTCTGGTCGCCGACGATCTCGAAGCGGTACACGTTCGCCTCGACGCCGCTGCCCGTCCACGCCAGATGCTGCGGCTCGCACGCATACAGCGCGTGGCCGCGCTTCGCGGCCTCGGCCATCATCGCGTAGGTCGAATCCTTGTAGATCTTGAAGCGGGAAAGCGGATCGGCGATGAAGAGAATGTCCATGGAGTTCCTGATGAGCCCTCGCGGGCCTCGCACTGTTCGTTATAGCGTACGGCGGACGGGCGACGGCGCGCGTCCGCATGCAAATGCCGCCGGGTTGCTGGCGGCGGGAGCGTCAGCCTACCGCGACTGCGCGCCGCGTGCTCGCGGACTGCCTGCCGCCGCGCCTTTCGCGCGAATAACACGCCACACGGGCGCCACGCACACGCACACGCACACGCAGACGCAACGGCCACGCCAGGCGCGGCGTGCCCGCGAAATCAGACCTGGATCGCCTCGGGATCGGTCTTTTCCAGTTCCACCGACGCCGCCAGCAGCCCCAACCGCCCCACCACGCCGTACATGTAGAAGCGGTTGGGCGGCGCGGCGCCCGGCTTGGCGTGCGCATCGGGCAGTGCCGTATGCTCGAAGCCGAGCGGCACGAAGTGCATGCCGGGCGCGTTCAGGTTCTGGTCCCGCTCACGGCTGCCGTGCACGCGATAGAACCCGCCCACCACATAGCGGTCGATCATGTACACGACGGGCTCGGCCACTTCCTCGCCGATGCGTTCGAACGTGTAGACACCTTCCTGCACGATCATGTCGTGCACTTCGAGCCCTTCCTTCGTGGTCGCCATCTTCGTGCGCTCGGGCTTGGTCAGCGCCGCGACTTCCGAGGCGTCGTGCACGGTCATCACGCCCATGCCGTAGGTGCCCGCATCGGACTTGATGACGACATACGGCCGCTCCGAAATGCCGTACTCGCGATACTTCTTGGCGATCTTCTTCAGCACGCCGTCGATCGCATCGGCGAGCGCTTCCTCGCCCGTGCGCGCCTCGAAATCGACGCCTTCCACGTGCGCGAAGTACGGATTGATCATCCACGGATCGATCTCGACCATCTTCGCGAACTTCTTCGCGACGTCGTCGTAGCACGAAAAGTGTGTGGACTTGCGGCGCACCGCCCAGCCCGCGTGCAGCGGCGGCAGCAGGTACTGCTCGTGCAGGTTTTCGAGGATGGGCGGAATGCCGCCTGAAAGGTCGTTGTTCAGCAGGACCGAGCACGGATCGAAATTCTTCAGCCCGATGCGGCGCGCCGAGCGCTCCAGCGGCTCCAGCACGATTTTCTGGCCGTCGGACAGCGCGATCGTCACTGGCCCGACGATGCTTTCGTCCAGCGTGCCGAAGCGCACGTTCAGGCCCGCCTGCCGCATGATTGTGGCGAGCCGCGCGACATTCTCCAGATAGAACGCATTGCGCGTGTGACGCTCGGGAATCACGAGCAGGTTCTTCGCGTCGGGACAGATCTTTTCGATCGACGCCATCGCAGCCTGCACGGCGAGCGGCAGCGTTTCCTGCGGCAGATTGTTGAACGCGCCGGGAAACAGGTTGGTATCGACGGGCGCGAGCTTGAAGCCGGCGTTACGCAGATCGACCGAGCAATAGAACGGCGGCGTGTGCTCCTGCCACTCGAGGCGGAACCAGCGTTCGATCGCCGGCGTCGCATCGAGGATCTTCCGCTCGAGGTCGAGCAGCGGGCCGTTTAACGCCGTAACTAAATGCGGAACCATTGATCACTCGCAGACTGGAGAAAAAAGATTGTAGAGCAATTGCCCTGCCCATTTGGGGACGGTTTCTCCATTCGCAAGCTATGGCCGATTGCATTCTCCCTATTGAAACGATAGCCGGAAAATCTGCTGTTTGTGAGACAAGATTGCGGCGCGCTGCGCCCATCCGTCGCGCGGGTCGTGCCGTGACGAAAAAACCCGCTGTAAAAGCGGGCCATGTCGAAAAAAGCCCGCCATAAAGGCGGGCCAAGTTGCTGCGCTGGTACTTCCAGGTACCCCGTCGCCGGGGAAACTTGCCTTACTCGACGTGTTCGCCGTGCAGGATCACGTCCAGACCTTCGCGTTCCTCTTCTTCCGTCACGCGCAGGCCGATCGTCGCGTCGATGATCTTCAGCAGGATGAAGCTGATCACGCCGCTGTAGATGAGCGTCGTCAGCACGCCCTTCGCCTGCAGAATGATGCTGCCGTCCGCGCCGCCGATGTCCTTGACAGCGAAGACGCCCGTCAGCAGCGCACCCACGATGCCGCCGATGCAGTGCACGCCGAACGCGTCGAGCGAATCGTCGTAGCCCATCTTGTGCTTGAGCCACGTGGCCGACCAGAAGCAGACCACGCCTGCGATCAGGCCGATGGCGAGCGCGCCGCCCACGCCCACGAAGCCCGAAGCCGGCGTAATCGCCACCAGACCCGCCACGGCGCCCGACACGATGCCCAGCACGGAAGGCTTACCCTTCGCGATCCATTCGGCGAACATCCAGCCGAGTGCCGCCATTGCCGTTGCAACTTGCGTCGTCAGCATCGCGAAACCGGCACGGCCGTCAGCCGCCACGGCCGAACCCGCGTTGAAGCCGAACCAGCCCACCCACAGCATCGAGCCGCCGATCATCGTCAGCACGAGGTTGTGCGGCGCCATCGAATCCTTGCCGAAGCCGACACGCTTGCCGAGCACGAGACAGCAGACGAGGCCTGCGATACCCGCGTTGATGTGCACCACCGTGCCGCCCGCGAAGTCGAGGATGCCTGCCGTAGCCAGCCAGCCCGTCGGTTCCCAGACCATGTGCGCGATCGGCGAGTAGACGATGATCGACCACAGCGTCATG
Source organism: Paraburkholderia bengalensis (assembly GCF_037126505.1). Classification (NCBI taxonomy): domain Bacteria; kingdom Pseudomonadati; phylum Pseudomonadota; class Betaproteobacteria; order Burkholderiales; family Burkholderiaceae; genus Paraburkholderia; species Paraburkholderia bengalensis. The sequence goes on along the minus strand of NZ_JACFYJ010000130.1, from coordinate 523 downwards.
AAAATCAGCATCGCCGAGAATTTCATGCGGTCAGCGAATGCACCCGTGATCAGCGCCGGCGTGATGATCGCGAACGTCATCTGATAGACGAAGTAGACCGATTCCGGGATGGTCGGCGCGAGGTGGCTGACCGTCAGCGTGGTCGCCTTGTCGCCCTTGATGAAGGCCATGCCGCTCAGCATCACGCGCGAGAAGCCGCCGAGGAACGAGCCGCCCGGCGTGAACGCGAGGCTGTAGCCGATCACCGTCCAGATCACCGTCACGAGGCAGGTGATCGCGAAGCTTTGCATGACCGTCGCGAGCACGTTCTTCTTGCGGACCATGCCGGCGTAGAACAGCGCGAGGCCGGGGATCGTCATGAACAGCACGAGGGCCGTCGACGTCAGCATCCAGGCGGTGTCGCCGGAATTGATCTTCGACGAATCCGCCCATCACGGCGAGGCGAACGAAACCCCAGTGCACGAACTCGGGCGCCCACACGCCGCCGCCATAGAACGATGGACGGCGCAACGAATTGCGAAAG